>NZ_JBKOUD010000013.1:0-83151 GCF_046765975.1 Shewanella mytili
ACCGTTGATGCACCGACAGATGATGTCTATCTGGACGGTGAAACCCTCACCGTCAGCATCACCAATGCCCAGGGCGGCAATTACGAAAAGTTGGATACCAGTGATACAGCTTCCACACTGGTAAATGACACTACCGACACAGTTTTTGCCCAGATCAGCGTAGACAAATCCAGTGTCACTGAAGGTGGCGAAATCACTTATACAGTTACAGTGACTTTGGTCGATGCCAGCGGTAACTCGGTAACCCTTCCTAGTGGTGCTTCGGTTAGCGTTTCTCTTGATTGGAGTGGTTCCGCATCTGCAGCAGATGTTGATACCTTACCTCCAAGCGTAACCATTAGCGGAGATAGCCAGCAAAGCTTTACAGTAAATACCATCAACGATGGTATTTATGAAAATAGCGAAAATCTAAACGTCACCATCAGTGGTGTTACTGATGTTGATAATAGCCTTGAACAACTGGAGATAAGCGCCAACAACAGCGCCAGCACCACCATTCTTGACGCCCAGGATGCACCTATCGTAACAAGCATTATCGGTGACACCGTGGTCGAAGGCGCTGCCAACACTTTCACCGTCAACCTGAGCAACACCGCCAGCAGCGACACCACCCAGACGCTGACACTGGCCGGCAATACCGCCACCAAAGGCGTGGACTTCAGCGATACCGAAGTCACGGTCACCATCAACGGGACAGCGCAGACTGTCAGCGTGAATGCGGATGGCACTTTCGCCGTGACCGTGCCGGCCAACACCGACAGCTTCACCGTGAAGGTCAATACCACGGATGACACCATCTTTGAGAGCACCGAAGACTACACACTGAGTGGTACTGGCGCGAATGGCACTGTGACGGGCACCGCCCAGATCACCGACAATGACATTCTCGGAGGAGACAGTATTAACCTATCGTTGCAAGATGCTGATACTGCTGGAGATAATCATGACACTGATAGTTCATCCCTTACATTCACAGCCAGTGATGCGGCCGATATCATCAGCTTCTCGTTTGGTCCGACTTCAGGAATTACTGTCAATGGTTTGGATGGGAATATTACTTGGCTCGTCGATAGCAACTCCGGAAACTTGGTAGGAAGCATTGACGGTACGCCAATGATTATTTTATCGCTTAATAGTGATAGTGCGGTTATTGGCTCAGGTCAAACAGGCAGTGTCAGTGTGACAGCAACTTTGCTGGATAACTTACAACATGAGAGTGTTCCTGTTGATATCGATTCAATCAATATCACAGGCATTGTTATTAACGCTGTCGATTCACTCAATAATAGTGCCAGCGGCACAGTTAACCTTACTGTAGCGGATGATGAAGTCGTTCTGAATGCTGCTTCTCTAGATGGTATCAATGCCCCAGATACTTATACCGGTACGCTTGACACCAGTGGGGTGGATCAGCCTTACAGTGCTGATCTGTCGGCTAATGTCAGTGGTTGGGATGGTGTGGATACCACTTTTGCGGATTCCGGCATTACCTCCAATGGCCTCGACATCCTCTATTATGTTGATCCAAACACACCGAATGTACTGATTGCCTATACCGACACTAACGACACAACGTCTGCTTATCAGGAAGGCACTGCAGGGCAGGAGATTGTATTCACATTAACGGCTAATCCTAACGATGACAGCTATGCCATCAACATACAGCAAAGCATTGATAGCCTGTCTAATGTAGCGGTAGCCGGTTTGCAAGGTGGTAAAGGCGGTAACGATGCAGCAATTTATGTGGGATATGACGCTGCGGATGGTACCTATGAGATTAACAGTAATCTCTCAGCCCTGACCAAAGAGCTTGCATTCACGCTGACATCCCATGATGTCAATGGCGATCCAAGCACCATCAATGGCAATACCGGTGGTTTTGGTTCCCATAATGCATTTATTGATGCAGATGAAATTTTTGTTGTTGATTATGCCCAAGATGTAGCCAGCGCCAGCTTCAACTTTACCGGGGCTGATACCATATACTTCAAGGCATATGCTGAAGATGGCACACTTCTTGGTGAAGGTGTCCTCAGTACAGAACACAATGAAATATCCAATCTTGGCCCTATCAGTTATGTGGAATTAACCACCGATACGGATAATGACAACTTCCAGTTTACCGGCTCAACCGCCGCAACCATTGTTAGCACGACAGAGGATGTCACCCTTAATTTTGATGTGGCGGTGAGTGACAGTGACGGCGACATCACTACAGACAACTTTGACGTTCATCTTGCAGCGCCAGATGTTACGACGGTTGCTCCGACAGCTGAAAACGCCACGCTTGTGCTGCAAGAAGCCGATTTGGTTGAGAATGTATCAGATGCGGCAATCAAGCCTTTATCCTTCCATGCTGGTAGTGATGCCCTTAGGGTGTTCCAGTTTGGCGATACTGACAACATCCACATTGAGGGGATAAAAGCTAACGCTACATGGGCATTGAATGAAGATGGCCAGTTGGTGGGCACCGTGATGGGACGTGAAGCCATCCGCCTGACACTGGACTGGGATCAAGTAAATGCGGGTGAAACAGGCAATATTGAAGTAAAAGCCGAGCTGCTTACCACCCTGCCGCATTCCGTTGACAGTGACAATTTGACAATTACCGGAATTGAAGTGATTGGGGTGACGGGTGCAGGGCAAACCGCCACATCAAATGTGACCGTAACAGTTGCAGATGATAACAATCAGGCCATAGATGATGGCAATACGGTGAATGTCATTGTTGACAGTTTCCAGGTCTCTGGCGTTGAAGCTACGTGGACACATCATAGCGGCGGAACATATGTAGGAACGCATGATGGTGCTGATAATGACACTGCTCACGATCAAATCCGTTGGGGTCAGTCAACTCGTCATAACGGACAACAATCCGGTTATGGCTTTGCCGACAACGATGCGAGCCTAAGTGGCCATCTGGCACTGAATGAAGAAATAGTCCTGGGTACCTTTACCCACTATAACTACCCCATATATTCAGGCGGTGGGATCACCAGTGCATCAATGGATGTGACCTTTAATGTCACCGATGCCTACGGACAAACCACGCCTGTTACTTTAACGGTGGATTTTGACCATAACGAAACCCCTAATAATTACAATAACACTGCCGCCGATATTGTTACCGTTGGCCAAAGCCATGTGACCTTTGTATATGAAGGTGATGTCTATACCCTGCAGGTTATTGGTTTCAAAGACCCTGTAACCGGAGATGTGGTCACTCAAATCCACACGGCCGAAAATGCCGAGACCAGTTATGAACTCGTTGTACGGGTGGTGGCCGGCGACGGCTATGAACTGCCATCCACCACAGGTAACGTGCTGAATAACGATATTGTGGGAGCGGATGACATTATCGACCTGATTGGTGTCAAGGCTGGCGATCACAAGGCGGATGCTGATGGGGTTAACGGCAATATTAATGTGGAAATTGCTGGGCAGTATGGCACGTTGGTGCTACATGCCGATGGCACCTATAACTATCACGTGACAGTTGATGGCCACAATATTCCCGATAATGCGGTTGATACCTTCACTTACACGGTAAAAGATGGCGACGGTGATATCAGCAGTGCACTGCTTAACATCAACGTCAACACCACCAATTACAATGATATCCATGCCATTGCCGATGCCAATAGCGCCCTGGAAGATACTCCAATCTCCGGAAACGTGCTGGACAACGATGGCAAAAACAACACATCTGTGGCCAGCTTTATTATTGCAGGTGCTGACACGGTACATAATGCCGCTGAAACAGTCACATTGAATGAAGGTAAATTCACCCTCAACACTGATGGCAGCTACACCTTCACGCCTACAGATGACTGGAATGGTACCGTACCGAAAATCATCTACACCACCAACACAGGTGCTGATGCCGCTCTTGAATTGAGCATTACCCCGGTGGATGATGCCAGCACATTGGTTGCTGATACCAAAACCGCCAATGAAGATCATGCAGCTACAGGCAACGTGCTGTCTAACGACAGTGATATTGACAGTACCCTGCAAGTCAGTCAGTTCACAGTAAACGGCCACACCTATAGTGCAGGGAGCAATGCCTCACTGGATGATGGGGTGCTGACCATTAATGCGGATGGCAGTTATCAGTTCACGCCTAACAGCAACTGGAGCGGTACCGTGCCGGAAGTGACTTACACCACTAACACCGGTAGCAGCGATACGCTGAACATTACCATTAACCCTGTTGCCGATACACCATTGGTGAGTGTGGATAACTTTACCAGCGTTGCTGCCATTAACTTTGAAGATGCCGCTTTCAATGGAGCATGGGGAGGCGTTGTTGCCAATAATATCCAGGGGCTCAATACCATTGGAACCTGGCATACCAGCAATCACTCCGGTGCAATTGAAGTCGGCTACGAACACATTTATTTGGGTGGCCAAAACAACGGCAATAAAGTCATGGAGATTGAGTATAACAAGGGTGATAAAACCCTATATACCGACATGTCTCTCGAAGCCGGCCGTTTTTATGAACTAGGATTTGACATCGCGTTCCGTACAACATCACTGTCTGCTACCTCTGGACTGACAGTGAAGCTGATACCGTTAGATAGTAATGGCCATCCTGTTATGGCAGATGCCATCACCTTGTACAACTTTGACCAAAGCGCTAGTGGCTGGTTACTGGATCAAAAAGTGACACTGCCCATTGATGAGTCAGGTAACTACCGCTTGCTGTTTGAAGGGGATAATGGCGACAGCTTCGGCGCCATTCTGGACAACCTGGCATTCAGGGCACTTGATAATTATGGCTATGAAGGTGACTTCATTAAGCTGGGTAATATCAATGCCGCCCTGGTGGATAACGACAGTTCAGAGTCCCTGACACTCAGCATGCAAGGGTTGCCAGAAGGTGCCGTACTCAAAGACGGTGCTGGACATGAAGCCACCGTAGGAGCGGATGGCAGCGTGGATATTACCGACTGGAACCATGACGGTCTGCAAGTCAAGGTGGCAAGTTCCGGCGACTTTACTGTTACCGTGAATGCCACGGCCACAGAAGATGGCAACCAAAGCGAAGCCCATAACAGTACCAGTTTTGTATTGACTGTGTTGGACAACACCAATGACCTGCTGGTTGCCGGGGAAGGGATTGATACCTTTATCTGGAAAGCAGGCGATACTGGCACAGATCATGTCACCAATTTTGCCTTAAACGAGGATAAACTGGATATCAGTGACTTGCTAACCAACTGGGATGGTGACAACAACACGCTGGATGATTACCTGAGCGTTAGCATGGATAATGGCAACACTGTCATCGATATTGATATGAATACCGATGGTCAGGTGGATCAAAGCATTATCCTAGACGGTACTGACGTGTCGGACTATGGCCATAACAGTAGTGACATCATCCAGGGGTTGATTGACTCAGGTAATGGCCCACTGATTGTCCAAAGTGATGCTTCCGATAGCGGAGCAACATCAACCTCAGTGGATCCTCTACGTATGGATCATGTGCATCAGGAAGGATAACGACCATTGCTAAGTCACACCTTTTGACTTTCGAAAGGTGTGACTTTAGCGGATAATTATACCAACCCTCACAACTACTTAAGGGATATGTCGTTTCGTGAGCATAGCTGCCGCCCCCAAAAACGAGCAATGGAGCATACCAGCCTCCTTACGGGTGACTGTGGATCCATTGCTGGACTGTCTGGTACTCATGACCGAGTACTATGGCAGTCCTTGCTCTGTTGAATCACTGGTTGCCGGGTTACCTTTATCCTCTTCCGCCTTGCCGCCGGAGCTGCTTCCCCAGGCTGCTGCCCGGGCGGGATTAACCGCAAAACTCAGCCGTAAAGGGCTTGATCAGGTAAGTGCCATTCAGCTGCCCTGCATTCTGCTGTTAAAAGACAAAAAGGCCTGCATTTTACGGGAACTGAACTTCAAGCAACAACGCGCTGTTATTCAACTGCCGGAAACCGGTGGTGAACAAGTGCTGTCCATTGAAGAACTGGAAGCCCTGTACGTGGGCTACCTGTTTTTGATTAAACAGCAATATCGTGGAGATTTGGGATTTGATGTTTATCAGCACGATCACAAAACCCACTGGCTACTGCAAACCGTCAAAGATGCCGCGCCCATCTATCGTGATGCGCTGATAGCTTCTTTCCTTATCAACCTGTTTGCCTTGGTATCACCGCTGTTTGTCATGAATGTGTACGACAAAGTGGTGCCAAACTTGGCTTTTGAATCATTATGGGTACTAGCAGCCGGAGCCGGCATTGCCTATCTGTTCGATTTTGTCATGCGCCAGTTAAGAAGTTACTTGATTGATATTGCTGGTAAGAAAATTGATATCATTGTGTCTTCCCGGCTATTTTTCAAAGCCATTGGCTTGCCACTGGAGAAACGTTCTGCCAGCGTGGGAGGCATGGCCCGCCAATTAAGCGAATTTGACAGCATTCGGGATTTTCTCACCTCGGCTACCATTACCACGTTGGTGGATTTGCCATTTGCACTGCTGTTTATGGTAATCATTTTCTTGGTTGCCGGCGATCTTGCCATTATTCCCCTGGCCGCCAGTATCATCATTATCAGTTTTACACTCGTCATTCAGCCACGGCTGAAAGTGGCCATTGAAGAAAGTAATAAATATTCCAGCCTCAAACACGGCCATCTGGTAGAAAGCCTGGCGGCACTGGAATCCATTAAGGCCTATGGGGCTGAAGGACTGGTGCAAAAGTCCTGGCAGCAGATGATTGGCCATACCGCCAATTGGCAGTTGAAAGTCAAAAAGCTTTCCAATGCCGTATCCCATGTGGCATCACTGACGGTACAGCTCACCACCATCGCCATCATCATCTTGGGGGTTTACCGGGTTGCGGATAACGCCATTTCCCTCGGCGGCATTATTGCGGCGGTGATGTTATCCAGCCGTGCCGTTGCGCCAATGGCTCAGTTGGCAGGATTGATGACCAGGGCCAACCAGATGATTAGCGCCTTGCGACAGCTTGACGGCATCATGCTGCAAGAGGATGAGTTCGAAAACAAGGGACACCTGGTCAGTAAGCAACGCTTGATTGGCAAAATAGAAGCGGATCATATTGCTTTTAGCTATCCCGGCTCTGAAAAACAGGTGCTAAGCCCACTTTCTTTCATCATTCAGCCAGGCGAAAAAATAGCCATTATTGGCCGCAATGGTAGCGGTAAAAGTACCCTGGCAAAATTGTTGGTGGGACTGTTTCAACCCTCCGGCGGCAGTTTGCGTTACGATGGCGTGGATTCAGGGCAGATACATCCCAGCGACTTACGCCGTAATTTCGGTTACCTGCCCCAGGATGTCACCCTGTTTCACGGCACCATCCGTGACAATATCCTCTTTGGTACCCGTCAGGTTTCTGAGCACCAGTTGATGCGCGCGGTGCAATTGTCAGGCGTGGCCTTGTTTACGGCCATGGAATCGGAAGGCCTGGATACCCAAGTAGGTGAAAAAGGCGAAAACCTATCCCGTGGACAACGGCAAACCATTGCCCTTGCCCGGGCCATCCTTAACGACCCGCCCATTTTATTGATGGATGAACCCACATCCAGCCTTGATGCCAGGGCAGAAAAACAGTTTATGCGCTCCATGAGCCATGTCAGCCAGGAGCGGGCGCTGATTATCATCACCCATAAAATGGAACTGCTAAAACTGGTCGACCGCATCATAGTGCTTGATAGAGGCCACATTCTGGCAGATGCCCCCAAAGAAAAGGTGCTGGAATTACTCAATCACGGCCTGATGAGCGGAGGTCAGAATGAGTAAGAACCTAACCACCCAGGATTTGGACATGGTGGATGATGTTTACGGCGCCATGCTGACTGACGCCCCCTCCAGCCACAAGCTGATCATCTGGGCCATGGCCGCCATGATGCTGTGTTTTCTTATCTGGGCCAGCCTTGCCAGTCTGGATCGGGTCACCCGCGGCACCGGAAAAGTGATCCCGTCCTCCCAAGTACAGGTGGTCCAGAGTCTTGATGGCGGGATCCTGCAAAAGCTTTATGTGGAAGAAGGCATGCTCGTACAAAAAGGGCAGCCTTTGGTGCGCATTGATGATACGCGCTTTCGCGCCGATGCCGCCCAGCAACAGCAAGAGGTTTACACCCTGCAGGCCAATATCGTGCGTTTGTCAGCGGAGCTTAACAGCCTGTTCATTTCTGATGTGGCTCAGGACTGGCGCGAACAGGTAAAGATTATCAAACAGCCTCCGGAGTTTTCCGAAGAGCTGCAAAGCCAGAATGGCCAATTGCTGGCCCGCCAACTGGAAGAGTACAACGGCCGACTGGATAACCTGAATAACCAAGTGGAAATTCTGGCGCGACAAATTCAGCAGCGGCAACAGGAAAATGAAGAACTGGCGTCCAAAATCAATACATTGAACACTAGCTTCCAGTTGGTTACCCGAGAACTGGAACTGACCAAACCCTTGGCGGCAAAAGGGGTGGTGCCAGAAATCGAATTGTTGAAACTTGAGCGTAACGTCAACGATATCAAAGGCGAACTCACCAGCTTGCGACTCAATCGGCCTAAAGTGAAAGCGGCCATGGATGAAGCCATTCTGAAACGGCGGGAAGCCGTGTTACAGTACGCCGCCGATGCCCGCGCTCAGCGAAATGAGATGCAGGCAAAACTGTCGCGGATGACAGAAGCGCAGGTTGGCGCCCAGGACAAGGTGAATAAAGCCGTACTGACTTCGCCAGTAAATGGCACCGTAAAATCAATTGATATCAATACATTAGGTGGGGTGGTACAGCCTGGAGTCAACATCATGGAGATTGTGCCATCAGAAGACCAACTCCTGATAGAAACCAAAATACTGCCTAAAGATATTGCCTTTCTCCATCCCGGATTACCCGCGATGGTTAAAGTAACGGCCTATGATTTTACCCGTTACGGTGGCCTGAAAGGCACCGTAGAGCAGATTAGTGCCGATACCACTCAGGATGAAGAAGGTAACAGCTTTTATCTGGTCAAGGTACGTACAGAGCAATCAAGTTTAACCAAAGATGACGGCACAAAGATGCCAATAATACCCGGGATGCTGACTTCTGTTGATGTGATAACCGGGAAAAGGACGATCCTTGAGTACATACTTAATCCCATACTGAGAGCCAAAGAAACAGCGTTAAGGGAACGCTAGGCTTAAAGCGATTGAACCTTGGAGGGGTTTAACATGAACATGAAATTGAATCAGCAGATACGGCGCAGTGCCTTGGCACTGGCAGTTACCGCGCTGATACTGCCAAGTGCCGGGTTCGGGCAGACCCTAGAACAAGCTGTTGCTAGGACGCTCGATACCAACCCGGACATAAAGATTATTTTCAACAGATTCAAAGCGAAAGAAGAACAAGTCAGTCAGGCTTATGCCGGATATATGCCCTCAGTGGATGTTACCGCTGGCTATGGCTATGAATATACCGACTCGCCTTCTACCCGTCGTCGTCTTGCTGGCACCACCGATGGTGAAGTGGAGCTGAAACGCGGTGAATTTGGGGTCAGCATCCAGCAAATGTTATTTGATGGTTTTTATACCAGCAGTGAAGTAGATCGCACCCGTTACGAGGCCAGTGCTGAGCAATGGAATCTGATGGCGGTTGCCGAAGACAAAGCCCTGGATGTTGCCAAGGTTTATCTTGGCTACATCAAGGCCCAAGAAGTTCTGAAACTTTCAGAGAAAAACCTGAAAAGCCATCAGGATATCTATGATCAAATCAAACAGCGCACCGACTCGGGTTTGGGGTCTACCGCCGATTTGTCCCAGATCACCGGCCGTCTTGCCAGAGCCAACTCCAATGTCATGTCGGCTCGCAATAACTTCCTGGATGCCAAAAGCCAATTCTATCGGGTGACCATGCAAGAACCCGAGAACCTGATCATTCCGGTTCCCGATGCCGACATGCTGCCCAAAGATGCTGCCGCCGGCATTAAAATTGCTGAAGACAAACATCCGGTACTGAAATCTGCCGGCCACGATATTCAGGCAGCCCAGTACGAACGCTCCACGGCGCAGTCGTCATACTATCCCAAGTTGTCGCTGGAAGTTTCAGGTAACCTGAACAACGATCTCAATGGTGAAGATGGCAGCAGCAATATTGCCAGTCAAAACGTCGGTGGCCACTATAATGATGTGCAGGCCATGGTACGGCTAAGGTACAACCTGTTTGCCGGCGGTAAGGATCTTGCCCGTGAAAAACAGGCCGCCTACAAACTGGGTGAAGCCAAAGAGATCCAGGAACGCGCCCACCGGGAAGTGATTGAAGGCATGCAATTGGCCTGGAATGCCTATGAGTTCCTTGAGCCGCAAAAATTGTATATTCGCGAACACGTGATTGCCGCCAAGGATACCCAGGTTGCCTACCAGCAGCAGTTCAACCTTGGCCAGCGCACCTTGCTGGACTTACTGGATACCGAAAACGAGCTTTTTGAAGCCCGTAAGGATTATCTGGCCACTGAGTTTGACGAAATCATCGCCAAATACCGGATCCTCAATGCCACCGGACAACTGCTGGATTCATTACGGGTAACCAGACCGGATGTCTGGAAAGGTGAACGCGAATACGAAGGAGGAGCCAAATAATGAAACTGTTACTGACGTCGATGAGCGTACTGCTGCTCCTGTCCGCTTGCTCCATGCGGGATACGGTCTCCATGGACAGCCCGACCACCCAGGTCTACGATCTGAACGATAATGATCGCGATGGTGTTATCGAGGCTCGTGAAAAATGCACCGGCACAGTTACCGGAGCCAATGTTGACAACTACGGCTGTGGTGAAGTTCGCCCCATTAATGAGCGTTCTGAACTGAAAGTACTGTTCGCCAACGATTCTTACTATATTGATCCCCAATATTATAGTCAGATCCAGACCATTGCCGATTTCATGAAGCAGTACCCCAATACCAAAGCCACCATTGAGGGACATTGCAGTAAAGTGGGTTCATACGAGCATAACCTGAAATTGTCACAAAACCGGGCAAATGCCATTGTGAGCGTGCTGCATGAGCAATTCGGGATTGGTGATGATCGCCTGACAGCAATCGGTTACAGTTACGATCGCCCCGTGGATACCAGTAATACCGCGTTGGCGCATAAACATAACCGGCGAGTGATTGCAGAAGTCACAGGTGAAGACACAATGGCAGACATGAAATGGACCATCTATTCTGTCGACCAAGAAGCTAAATAGGAATGTAAACTTTTACTATGGTGTGTGGCAGGCAATTAACATTTAGCTGCTTAAAAAAAGCCTGCCACTACACGCTGCTGGCATCGGTACTGGCTGTTTCATTACTGCATGCCAATGTGGGGATGAATGAGCATTCAGTTGTTACATCCCTTGAGCGCACCTATGGCCAACGGGCAGGCTTACGGGCTAAAGCGTGGTTTAACATTCTGCGCGATGCCCAAAGCCAGCCAGAGATGGAAAAGCTTACAAGCGTAAATAACTTCTTCAATCTATTTCATTTTGTGACAGATATGAAATTGTGGGGGACGAGCAATTACTGGGCGACTCCCCTTGAATTCATTGGCGCTAATGGCGGCGATTGTGAAGACTTTTCCATTGCGAAATATTTCACCTTGCTGCAATTAGGGGTGCAAGACGAGAAAATGCGCATCACCATGGTTAAAGCAACCAGTGTCAACCAATACCACATGGTACTCGCTTACTATGAAACCCCCGGGTCGATACCACTCATTCTGGATAACCTGGACCCAGTGATAAAACCCGCCACAGCACGAACTGACCTGCTCCCGGTTTACAGCTTCAACGGTAAACAATTATGGCTTAACAAGGAAAAAGGCCGCGGGGTACTTGCAGGCTCTGCCACGCGCCTGGAAAAATGGAACGATTTACAACACAGATTAGGGGCCGACCGTCTGCGTAAGCCCAAACTGGTGATGGAGTAACCACGGCAATGACCTTGTTTAGACAGATTTATTCATTACTGTTTGGACTGTTCCTTCTGGTAGTTGCCAGCTTGGGATATGTCCAGTTCAATGAAACCCGCAATTTTCTTACCTCCCAAATGGAGTCTGATCTGAATAATGTCAGTCACTCCCTGGGATTAATGCTGGTACCGGCCCTTGAATCCGGCGACATGGCCACCGTGGAAACGATGGTCAACGTGATTTTTGAAGGGGGCTACTACCAGCAGGTGACCCTTACCTGGCTGATTGATGGCAAACAACAAACCTGGAAAAACGACATCCATATCAACGATGTGCCCCGCTGGTTTACCAGCCTGGATCTGTTTCCTGCCATTGAAAAAGAAACAACCATTACCAGTGGCTGGTTACAACTAGCCCAACTGAAAATCTCGGCGCATCCTGGATTTGGTTATCATGAACTCTGGCGCGTCATAAGCAACACTATCATTGTGTTCTCCATCCTGTTTTTAATTGCCATTTTCTCCGCCAGAGTGGGATTGACCTGGATACTCAAACCGCTGCATGCCATTGCCGAGCACGCCAAAAGCATTGCCAAGCGTGAATTCGGCCCTGATATGCCACTGCCAAACACTCTCGAGCTGCGTGATGTGGTGACAGCCTTTAACAGCATGTCATCCCAATTGAAGAAAATCTTCCATTCACTTGATGAGGAAGTGACCGCACTGCGCAAGAAAAACCTGGTGGACCAGGTGTCCGACCTACCGAACCGCCAATACATGACCGATCGCCTCAACAGCTGGCTGAGTGAGCCGGGAAGTGGCGCCATCATGCTGGTGCAGCTTGACTGGCTGGAACAGGTGCACAGTAAATACGGTTATCAGGTGCGGGATGCCACCATTAAGCTGCTGGCCGCCCAGTTGCAGCAATCCCTGTCTGAATTCACCTCGGTCATTGCCAGGATTGCCGCTTACGAGTTTACCTTTTTGGTTACCAACGCCGAGCGGGAAGAGCTCAGTAAATACTTGCAAACCCTCATCCGCACCATCAATCAGGAGATGATTAAAGCGGACTGCAAACCCAATGAGGATTATGCCATCGGCATTGCCGAGCGGGTTGAGCAATGCACCCCGTCAGAATTGTTGTCAAGAGCCGACAACGCCTTACAAAAAGCCCTGCAATCAGACACGGTTTACCACTGGTTTGAATCCAGTGAGCAACAACTGTTTACCCGTGAACAGTGGCGTGAAAAGCTCTCGGTTGCCATCAACCAGAAACAGTTCATGTTCCGCTGGCAACCGGTGCAAATCTATGGCCGGGATGGCACGCTGCAGCACGAGCTGTTTTGCCAGTTGCAAGTGGGCGATACCATCGTCCATGCCGGACAATTCATGCCTTATGTGGAACTATTGTCCTTGGGCAGTTTGCTGGACCGCTGTCTTATTGAAAAAGTGCTGGAACAAAAACTATTGGAAAAAACGCCCAATATTCTGGCGGTTAACCTGACACATCAGAGTATTGGCGACAGTGAATTCCATGATTGGCTGGATAAATGCCTGAAAAAGGCCAAACATCATGGCCGCTTGGCCTTTGAAATTCAGGAAAGCAGTATTTACGGCGATCCTGAAGCCAGCAAAGCACTGTGTGCCATTATTCGGGATAACGGTGCCACCTTTGGCATTGACCACTTTGGCCGCCAGTTTGGCTCCATGACCTATCTGCAAACACTGCGCCCCAGCTATGTCAAACTGGACTTGTCCTTTGCCCAGTTTGAAACCAACCAGCATAACGCCGAGCTATGCCGGGCATTGATTAATGTGGCCAGAGGCCTGGATATTGACGTGATTGCCACCGGCATTCAGCAGGAATCTCAATTGCAACATTTTGACATTCTTAAAATACAAGGGTATCAGGGGTATATCGCGCCACCAGAAAATATTGCATAAGCGGTTACATCAAACCGTTGGCGACAGCAAACAAGCCTGCATCAAAAAAACAGCCCGATTCGGGCTGTTTTGTTTTCTGCACTGAGCTTGCTGAGGCGACCCTGCCAACATGATGCTGGAGCGCACTCACATGATGATAGACAAATAGCGTTACAACACCTCTAACTGTGACATCTCAGATACATTGATATGGGTTTGGTAATAGTATTTTGAGGAGACTCGGCCATTGCAAAAAAGATAGATTTTCTCCTGCCGTGCTTCACCTTTAATCCGCACCGACTTGCCGACAAAAAACGCTGCTGGCGGCAAACCATAGCGAATTTGTAATGCAACGCTCATGGAAGGTGTCAACGCCACGGTAACGTTACGTTGATCCCGATAATCCAATTCCGTATTCAAATAGGTATAGCCACCTTTGTTACCGGCAGCTTTAAACAACAGTACATAGTCACCAGATACCACGGCTGGCGCCTGTTGCGCCGCATCACGAATAATCTCCATGGTATCGGAATAACTGACCGCATCTGGCGTTGCGGCGCAGCCGGTTAAGCTGAAAAACAACGCCAATAATATCATTCGCATATCAAAGTCCCTTTAATTGTCATTGCACCAAATGCCTCACATAACGCGGAAAATTATACATGCCGCATGGTTAAACATTCACGATGTCATAGATGAAAAACATAACTTATTGTTAATAAACAGAAATACACCAAGCTACCACCATCTTGTCAAGATGTGGTAACCATGAATCAAGCCAGATGAAGGAGAGAACATGCAAAAAGCAAAAAGCCCCTGCATTGCAGGGGCTTTTTTCAATTGGTCGGTGATAGAGGATTCGAACCTCTGACCCTCTGGTCCCAAACCAGATGCGCTACCGGGCTGCGCTAATCACCGTAAAACGTGCGTCACTTTTGCCCGTGGGCAAAACGACTTTAAATTGGTCGGTGATAGAGGATTCGAACCTCTGACCCTCTGGTCCCAAACCAGATGCGCTACCGGGCTGCGCTAATCACCGAAAACTACTATCTCCTACCCTACAGCGTCGATAATGCCACTTCAGAAAAGTTCTGAATGCATTGTCATCCTGGGAACTCAACACTAGGGAGGAAATGGGGTGGCTGATGGGGCTCGAACCCACGACAACCGGAATCACAATCCGGGACTCTACCAACTGAGCTACAGCCACCACGGCTAACTCTGACTCGATGTACTCATTAAAAAGCTGGTGCGCCCAGAAGGATTTGAACCCTCGGCCTCACCCTCCGGAGGGGTGCGCTCTATCCAGCTGAGCTATGGGCGCCCACCGTGTCAGCGCCGCATATAGTAGGGGTTATTGACCCATGAGTCCACTATTGTTTTACATTTTTCGTCTGACTGTTCAACTTTTAGCTCAGTTGGCGATGTTCTATGCTTCACAGCTTTGACACCTGCCAAAAAATTGACTTGGCGCAACCTGAAAATCATGTTAATTGTAGACGGTTATCCATTATCATAACTATTGACCTTACATTTATCTGCCCTGACAAGCATCTCGTTGGAGGATACTCGACGTTTTATGGCTCCTGATGTGTCATCTCTCGAAAAACGCGTATCCAGACTCAGACGTCTCGCCACTAAATTCAAACGGGCAGAATCTGCGCAAAATGCGCTGATGGAAATCTCCAACATTGCCAATAACGCCAGCAGCATGGAAGCCTTTTACCAAGGACTGCACCGGCATTTGCAAAACCTCATTCCGGCTGACAACTTCTACGTGGCACTGCAACACCAGGAACAGTTGCAACTGCCCTTTTTTCTGGATGAAAAAGATGCCGATCCCACCCTGCTTTATCCTGACCAACAATGCCTGTCAGAGATGCTCAAACGCGGACTCACCGGCTATGTGCTGCGCCACCAAAAGGCCCTGCTGTGCGATGAAGCCTTGTCTGGGCAATTGGTCGCTGAGGGGGAAATAGAATATCTGGGTTCTCCCTGCCATCAATGGTTAGGAGCACCCATTATGCATAACGGCATCGCCCTTGGGGTGTTGGTGGTGCAAAGTTATGACCCCAATGTGTCCTACGGCAGTAATGAAGTGGACTTGATGGTTTTCATGTGCCATCACATTGCCGGGGTACTGACGCGCTTGCAGCATCGCGAACAGCTGGAACTGGCCATTTTGCAGCGCACCCAAGAGCTGAGTCAGGCCTATGACAAGCTCAAGTCAGAAGTATACGAGCGCCGCCGGGCGGAACGGTTGCAACATTCCTTGTTTGAAATTGCCGATCTGGCCACATCCAATCTGGACATGCACCATTTTTATGCAGAGCTGCATAAAATCATCAGTTACCTGTTACCGGCCAACAACTGCTATATCGCGTTACTGGATAGCCATAGCAACGTGCTGGATTTCCCGTTTTATGTTTCCCAACTGGCACCTGAACCGCCGGCGCCCAGATTATGGAAAGACGGTTTGGTGGAATATCTGTTACGTAATCGCGAGCCGGTCTTACTCACCCAAGAAAATATCCGGGCGCTTATTCAACAGGGCGAGATTTATAATGTTGCACCGGCGCTCAACCGCACCCAGATTGTACAGCAATGGATTGGGGTGCCGCTGTTCATTCAGGGAGAAGCCATGGGCGCCCTGGTGGTTTACAGCTTCAACATGGAACAGAAATACCAGATGAAAGATCTGGAGCTACTGACATTCGTTTCGCAACATATTGCCACCGCCATTGAACGTAAACTGGCCACCGAAACCCTGAAACACTCCAATGAGCAATTGGAGGTCATGGTGCAGGCCCGTACTGCAGAATTGGCGCAAATCAATGATGAGCTGCAAAGCGAAATTTCCCAGCGGCGCAATATAGAACAAAAGCTGATACATGATGCCAAGCACGACAGCCTCACCGGTCTCCCCAACCGGCAGATGTTCATGGACAGGCTAAGCGCCACCATGAACAGGCAAGGTTTTTACAAGTTTGCCCTGCTGTTCATCGACCTGGATCGCTTCAAGATGATCAACGACACCCTGGGGCACATTGAAGGTGATCACTTTCTGATAGAAACGGCAGAACGCCTTACCCGCTGCATTCGGGAAGAGGATTTGCTGGCTCGCCTGGGCGGCGATGAGTTTGTCATCCTGCTGGACAATCTCTACGACACCGAAGATGCCAAAGAGGTGGCAGACCGCATTCTGGATGCCCTGTCAAAACCCTTTGCCCTTTCCGGCCAACTGTTGAATTCCGGTGCCAGCATCGGCATTTCCCTGTGTAATGACCCCAGCCAAAGCACCAGTGAGTCGTTACTGCGGGATGCCGACACCGCCATGTACATGGCAAAAACCCGAGGCAAAGGCTGCTATGTGGTGTATGACGATAAATCCCACCAGCAATTCATGCACGATTTGACACTGGAAAACGAACTGCGCCAGGCACTGGATAACCGCCAATTACAACTGCAGTATGAACCGGTAAAGGATGTGGAGAACAATGGCATTATTGCCTTGCATGTCAGCCCCTATTGGTTGCACCCGGTTTATGGCCGGCAAGACCGCCAGCAGCTGACCCAGTTGGCGGTGCAGGCCAATCTGCAACTTGAACTTGACCGTTGTGTGATAACCCTGCTGGACCATGCCTTTGCCGCATTGCCGCTGCCCAAAGGCGCCCAGGTGTTTTTATCCCTGTCCAGTCAGCACCTTACCTATAAACATGCCCTGCAGCACTTGCAGGACTGTCTGGGTGCCTGCAGCTTTCCGCTGGAAAAGCTCTGTCTGTTTTTCAGTGAAATCGCCCTGGCGCGGGATCATGACAACCATGCCATGGGCTTTGAAACCCTCAGGGAACTGGGCGTCAACCTGGGCATTGATGACTATGGCAGCGGTTACAGCTCCATTCTGACCCTGTCATTCCTGCCCATCAGCACCCTGAAACTGGAAGCGGAGCTGGCATCAGGCATTCGCAGCATGCGCCACCGGCGCTTACTCAAAGCCATCAGCCTCAGTGCCGATTCATTACAGCTGCGGCTGATTGCCGATGGCGTGCGCTCCGCCTCACAGCAGTGCAGTCTGCAGCAACTGGGCATAGGACTGGTGCAGTGCGCTGATGATGCCATGACGATCATCCCTTAAACCATCTGAAATAGCGCCTGTTAGCGATGTGTCCCGCCGCATGTGCAACACGGCGCCAAACATCAAGCATGGATTATTTTTTCAACATGGCCCGCAGATCGGCAATATTGCTTTTACCGGTCTGCATCCGCTGGGCTTCACTTTGCTGGGGCTTGCGGTTTTCCCACACCACGTCATCCTCCGGTAGCTCTTTGAGAAAACGGCTTGGCTCGCCGCGAATGGTTTCGCCGTATTGGCGCCGCTCCCGGCACATGACAAACCACAACTGCTGCTGCGCCCGGGTGATGCCCACATAGGCCAGGCGCCGCTCTTCCTCGATATTGTCTTCATCTATACTGGTCTGGTGCGGCAATAAGCCCTCTTCCATCCCCACCATGAACACATAAGGAAACTCCAGCCCCTTGGAGGCGTGCAGCGTCATCAATTGCACCTGATCCCCCGCTTCATCTTCGTTGTTACGCTCCATCATGTCCCGCAGCGTCAGCCGGTTCACCACTTCCGGCAAGGTCATGGGCTCGTCAAGATCATCCCCGCTGAGCATCTCGGTAACCCAGCGATACAGCTCCGAAATGTTCTTCATCCGCATCTCGGCGGCTTTGGCACTGGGGCTGGTTTCGTACAGATAGTCTTCGTAATGGATCTGGTGGATCAACTGCTTGATGGCATCCACGCCTTCGCCCCGCTTGGCAATTTCACCGGTATCCACAATGAAGCGGCCGAACTGGAACAGGCTTTCAATGGCACCATGGCTTAAATGGTGTTGTAACTCGGCATCAAAAATCGCCTCAAATAACGATATGTGCTTGCCGTTGGCAAAATTACCCAGTTTTTCCAGGGTTGCCGGGCCAATGCCCCGTTTGGGCAGATTGATAATCCGCAGCAGGGCGTTATCATCATCCGGATTCACCACCAGCCGCAAATAGGCCATGATGTCCTTGATTTCAGCCCTGGCAAAAAACGAGGTGCCGCCACTTAACCGATAAGGGATGCGGTTGGTCATCAATGCCCGCTCCAATAAGCGTGACTGGTGATTGCCGCGATACAGCACCGCGTAGTCGCCGTAATTGGTGCGCTGCATGAACTTGTGGCGGATGATTTCCGCCACCACCCGCTCGGCCTCCTGCTCTTCGTTGGCGGCCAGCAACACCCGTAACGGCTCGCCATGGGGCAACTCGCTATAAAGGGCTTTGTCGTACACATGGGGGTTGTTGGCAATCAGGATGTTGGCCGCATGCAAAATGCGCTGGCTGGAGCGGTAGTTTTGCTCCAGTTTAATCAGCTTCAAGGTGGGAAAATCCTTGCCCAACAACACCAGGTTTTGCGGTTTGGCGCCGCGCCAGGAGTAAATGGACTGATCATCATCCCCCACCACGGTAAAACGCGCCCGCTCTCCTGCCAGCAGTTTCACCAGTTCGTACTGACTGGTGTTGGTGTCCTGATATTCATCCACCAGCAGATACTGAATGCGTTTTTGCCAGCGGCGACGCACCTCTTCGTTATGTCGCAGCAACAGCGATGGCAGCAGGATGAGGTCGTCAAAATCCAGCGCATTGTAGGCTTTCATGTGCTGGGCGTAACGCTGATAGAGCAAGGCAAACAGCTGGTCACGTTCGTTACGGGCGGTTTTACGGGCATGATCGGGGATCACCAAAGCGCCCTTCCAGTTGGAGATGGCCGAGGCCAGCAGCCGCAGCAAGTCCTTGTCTTCCTGCAGCTCGTTTACCGTCAGTTCCTTGAGCAGCGCCAGGGAGTCTTGATCATCAAACAACGAAAATCCGGCTTTCAGTCCCAGCGCCTTATGCTCCCGCTTGATGATTTCCAGCCCCAGGGTATGAAAGGTGGATATCCATAATCCCCGGGTTTGTTTGCGGCCAATGGAGTGGGCAATGCGCTCTTTCATTTCCCGCGCGGCCTTGTTGGTGAATGTGACTGCTGCGATATGCCGCGGCTGATAACCGCACTCCTGCACCAAATAGGCGATTTTGTTCACGATAACCCGGGTCTTGCCGCTACCGGCACCGGCCAATACCAGACAGGGGCCGGCGATGTAGCGCACCGCTTCATTTTGGGCAGGATTGAGTTTCATGTTTCTCCAACAGGCAACATATGCAATGGCGCCAGATCATAGCAGATGCGGCGCCCAAGGTGTGACAGCCCGCAACCCTTGCTGTGCATCCCCGGCAAATTTTTGATAAAGGCCATTGCAGTTCAGGCGCATCCCCCCCGCATTCAGCACACCGCTCCTGCCGGCATTTACTGATAATGTTAACTTCACCCCAGTGATCAGGCGGTGCGTATCTTGGGTAATGGGGCGCACTGGGTTACAATTCAGCCATTGCAACGAACAATGGAACGCCAAGATGATTAATGCCAAAAAAATCGAAGATCTGGCACGACAACTGAGTGACAACCTACCGTCTGGCATGAAACAGTTTGCCGGTGAATTTGAAGAACGCAGCAAGCACCTGCTGCAGCAACAGCTGTTGAAACTGGATATGGTCTCCCGGGAAGAGTTTGAAGTGCAGCAACACGTGCTACTGAAAACCCGTGAAAAACTGGAAGCCCTGCAAGCCAAAGTCGATGCACTGGAAGCCAAGTTAACCGAGCAATAACGCCGGTGCGTATCACGCTTTGCCATAAAAGGATCGCGCAGGCGATCTTTTTTATGGCCGCTGTTTGGCAAAACAGCCATCACCAGCACTAACCACCAACAGGCGTTAAAAGGAATTTTCCCTTGTTGAATAAACACCTTCAAACATTGCTGCTTTACTGGCTACTGCTGCTGTTGCCGCCGTTGTGCCTTTACTGCAGTAATGTGTCGCTGTTTCCGTTAATGGATTTGACCCGGCCCGCGGCGGATTTTCTCTACTGGATAACCATGAGCGGCACCCGCCCCTGGGGTTTGCTCAGCGCCGGGCTGATATTGCTACTGAGCGCATGGCAGCTCCCGGCCAGACAGCGCCCGGTCATGCTGCTTTGTGTCGGCAGCGCACTGCTGCTGAATTTGCTGGCAAGCCATCTGCTCAAACAGCTCTTTGCCGAGCCGCGCCCCTATGTTGAATACCTGTATCAGCACGGGCTCGTGGACATAGAGGCGTTTTATCAGGCGTCACGGCCACAGCGGCAACTGCTGCTGCAACCGTTGCAAAGCGCCCAGCTGGCATTCCCCGTCAGTCCGGAAGTGCTGCGCCATTGGCAATTTGAAACCGGTTATGCGTTTCCCTCGGGCCACACCCTGTTTGCTTGCACCCTCAGCCTTGGCTGTAGTGTGTTTTTACTGCCGCAACACAAGCTGTTGCCACTGCTGTTACTTGGCTGGTGCTGGCTGCTGGGCTTAAGCCGCATGTTGCTGGGCATGCACTGGCCGGCGGATGTACTGGCATCCAGCCTCATTGCCGCGCTGCTCATTGGACTGTGTTGCTGGGGTTATCAGCGCATCTATGGCCGCGCCACCACCGCCTGCCAGGCGCCATCACGCCATTAACGGGTATCATCTTGCCCCTTGGGGAGCACTTGCCATTTTTTCGCCATAATTTATCAGCAGATTGCTATGCACTTACCGCCATGATTCTGTTTTAATTTTGTGGTCTTTCTCAGCCAAAAGGGGCTTGCACCATGTTTAATACCATTGCACTGGCAGTCGTACTGCTGCTTTTGGGCGGTGTCGCCGCGGGCGGCTATCTGCTGTTTCGGGCGGCAACCCGCCATCAGCCCGTTACCGGCGCCATGTTGTCATCGGAAAAATCCCGTCTGGGGCTGCGCCTGTTTATCCTGCTGATGCTGGGCGTGCTGTCGTTAATCCCCTTGGGCATCATCCAGTCCCTCAGCCATGACCGAAGCACTTTGTATCATCAGGTGGTGCGGGAAATCGGCAAAAGCTGGGGCGGCGCCCAAACATTGGCGGGCCCCGCACTGGTTATTCCTTATGAGTACGACAAATATGTTGAAACCCAAGTGGATGGCGAAACCCAAAGGCGCCAGCAACGCTTTACTGATGCGCTGGTGATTCTGCCCAAAAACCTGACGCTCGATGCCAAGCTGCAGCATCAGTTCCGCCAGCGGGGCATTTACCAGTCGCTGGTGTATCAGGGCGATGTTAGCGGTCAAGCCCGCTTTGAGCCGCTGCAAATGGCGATCCCGGGGCTGGTGAAACTGCACACCGAGCAGGCACGGGTGGTGTTTGGCGTGTCAGACAATCAGGCAATTGAGCAGGTAAGCCGTTTCAATCTGGCAGGAGAGACCGCACCTGCGACATTGATATCCGGTACTGATCTGCCGGACATTCCCGGGCTTGCCACCGGATTTCAGCAGCATGTCGACATAACGGACAATCAGCCATTCACCCTGGAGTTTGCCCTCAGTCTGCGGGGTTCTGACAGCCTGAACATTCTACCACTGGGGGAAAGCAGCCAAATCAGCATCAATGCAGACTGGCCCCACCCAAGCTTCAAGGGCTACCTGCCTGCCGAGCGCAACATCAGTCGCGATGGTTTTAATGCCAACTGGCATATCAGCCACCTGACCCGTAATTTCCCACAGATATTCAACGCCGGACAAAAACGGGATTTAACCGAGGTCACGGCCAATGTCACCCTGTTTGAACCCGTCACCCATTACGGCAAAATCGAACGCTCGCTGAAATACGGCATTTTGTTCATTTTGCTCACGTACGTGATGCTGCTGATTTTTGAGCTGGGGCAGAAATCACGCCTGTCCACGGTGCAATACGTCATGGTGGGTGGCGCCATGTGCCTGTTTTACATGTTGTTATTGTCACTGTCTGAGCATCTGCCATTTCTCAGCGCCTATCTGGTAGCCACGGCGGTGCCGCTGATTGCCATTCCGCTCTATGTGACCAGCGCCACCGGCAGCAAACGTCAGGGAGGGATTATGGTACTGATGCTGGCAGGATTGTATGCAGTGCTCTACTCCATCTTGCAACTGGAGGACTATGCACTGCTGATGGGCACGGGACTGTTGCTGGTGATCATGCTGACCTTGATGTACCTCACCCGCCATTCGGGAGATGAGCAGTAAGGATTGCTGCAGGCGGCGCGACGAACGCCGCCTGCACCCATAAAAAAGGCAGCGGATAACCGCTGCCTTTCATGTATCCGGTGAAGCCGGTTAATTAACCCAGCACTTCTTCCAGCGCTCGCAGGCACAAGGCCACGTTTTCACGGCGGGCACCATATCCCATCAGGCCGATGCGCCAGGCTTTGCCCGCCAACGCTCCCAGGCCGGCGCCAATTTCCAGATTGTACTGCTCCAGCAATTGCTTGCGCACCGCGCCGTCATCCACCCCTTGTGGAATGTACACCGCATTTAACTGGGGCAGTCTGGCAGACTCCGCCACCACAAATTGCATTCCCAAGCGTTCCAGGCCGGATTTCAGCAGCAGATGCATCTCTTTATGCCGTTGCCAGGCCTGTTCCAGCCCTTCATCCGCCAGTTTGCGCAGGGATTCATGCAGGGCGTACAGCGTATTGACCGGCGCGGTATGGTGATAACTGCGTTTGTTACCGCCGCCCCAGTAACCCATTACCAGTGATTGGTCGAGAAACCAGCTCTGTACCGGCGTTTTACGGGACGTGAGTTTTTCCACGGCGGCGTCGGAAAACGACACCGGCGACAATCCCGGCACACAGGAGAGGCATTTCTGGCTGCCGGAATAGATGGCATCAATGCCCCACTCATCCACTTTAAGCTCAACGCCCCCAAGGGATGTCACCGCATCCACAATCGACAGGCAGCCATGTTCCCGCGCCAGCGCGCACAGGGTTTTGGCATCCGACAAGGCACCGGTGGACGTCTCGGCATGCACAAATGCCAGGAACTTGGCATCCGGATTGGCCTGCAGCGCGGCTTTGACATCATCAGGGTTCACCGGCTCACCCCAAGGCGTATCCACCACCACCGCCTCGCCGCCAATGCGCTCCACATTCTGCCGCATGCGCTCGCCAAACACCCCGTTGCGGCACACAATCACTTTTTCACCCGGCTCCAGCAGATTGACAAAGCAGGTTTCCATGCCTGCACTGCCGGGCGCCGAGACCGCAATGGTCATCTGGTTTTCAGTCTGGAACGCGTACTGGATCAGGGATTTCAGCTCATCCATCATGACAATGAACAGCGGATCCAGATGACCCACCGTGGGGCGCGATTGGGCAGCCAGCACTTCCGGATAGATATCCGACGGCCCCGGCCCCATCAAAATGCGCCGGGGAGGATTAAACGCGCTGACAACGGGTGCACTTAACATACATGTCTCCTTACAGTGAGTGGGGATAACCCTGTGTCATGACCTTATCACAAGCACTTTGCCGGCTCTGTCCTGCTTTTGGCTAATCCTTACGGTTTGCCGGCCAAAAACAGCCGGTAAGCCGGGCTATGGGTTTCTTCCTGCCATACGAATCCCAGTTCATCCAGAAAACGGGCAAAGGCATCGCTGTCTTGTGGCGGCACTTCAAAGCCCGCCAGCACCTGACCAAACGCCGCGCCGTGATTGCGGTAGTGGAACAGGCTGATATTCCATTTGCTGCGCAATGTGGTCAAAAACTGCAGTAATGCCCCGGGATGCTCCGGAAATTCAAAACTGAACAAGCGCTCCTGCAGTTGTTGCGGTGGCATGCCACCCACCATGTAACGCACATGCAGCTTGGCGGTTTCATCGGCGGACAAATCCTGCACGGCAAACCCCGCCTGCTGCAGGGCGCTGATGATGTGTGCCAGTTCTTCGGCGCCACCATTGACCCGGATACCGGCAAACACCACCGCCTGCTCGCGGCCACTGAAGCGGTAATTGAATTCGGTCATGGCGCGGCCGCCCAGCAATTCACAAAAACGCAGAAAAGAACCCGGCTGCTCAGGAATGGTAACGGCCAGCACCGCTTCTTTGTGTTCCCCCAACTCGCAGCGTTCCGACACATAGCGCAAGCTGTGAAAGTTCACATTGGCGCCGCTGAGAATGGCGGCCACTTTGGCATCTTCGCCTGGATGCTGCGCCACGTAATTTTTTAAGCCCGCCAACGACAGCGCCCCGGCAGGTTCGGCAATGGCGCGGGTATCTTCGAAGATGTCCTTGACGGCGGCGCACACTTCATCGGAGCTGACGGTCACCACTTCATCCACAAAACACTGGGTCAACCGGAAAGGCTCATTGCCGATGCGTTTCACCGCCACGCCATCAGCAAACAGGCCTACCTGAGGCAAGGTCACCGGCTCTCCGGCTTCCAAGGCGGCTTTCAGGCAGGCGGCATCTTCCGGCTCCACCCCTATCACTTTCACTTCCGGGTACACTGCCTTGTAATAGGCGGCAATGCCGGCAATCAGGCCGCCACCGCCCACGGGCACGAATACTGCTTCCAAGTCCCGTTGCTGTTGCAACAGTTCCTGTGCAATGGTGCCCTGCCCGGCAATCACCGCTTCATCATCAAAAGGGGGGATGAACACCCGCCCTTCATCTTTGGCCAGCGACATGGCGTATTCATTGGCCTGATCAAATGACTGGCCATGCAGCACCACATTGCCGCCCAGACGGCGCACCGCATCCACCTTGATGTCAGGGGTGGTGCCAGGCATCACGATGATGGCGCTGATGCCACGGCTGGCGGCCGACAGTGCCACCCCTTGGGCATGGTTGCCCGCCGAGGCGCACACCACGCCGCACTGTCCTTCCTCTTCGGTGAGTTCGGCAATGCGGTTATAGGCACCGCGGAGCTTGAAAGAATGCACCGGCTGCAAATCTTCCCGTTTCAGGAACACCTCGCAGCCCAGTCTAGCGGAGAGTTTTTTCAGCAACGGCAGCGGCGTTACCTTGGCCACGTCATAAACATGGGATAACAAAATGCGCTGCAGGTAATAGTTGGCCAGTGACAGCTGGGATTGAGAAGCAAGCGCTAGCATATCAGTCCTCCAGCATGGCACGGTTACGCACGGCGCCTTTATCGGCACTGGTGGCCATCAGGGCGTAGGCTTTAAGGGCCATGGACACCGGACGCACCCGTGCAACAGGTTTCCATGCCTGGGCGCCTTTGGCGGCCATGTTGGCTTTGCGGGCCGCCAACTGGTCATCATCAAGACGCAGCGCAATGCTGCGGGACGGAATGTCAATGTCGATGATGTCGCCGGTTTCAATCAGGGCAATGGTGCCGCCGGCAGCGGCTTCTGGTGACACGTGCCCGATGGACAAGCCGGAGGTGCCGCCGGAGAAGCGACCATCGGTTATCAGCGCACATTGTTTGCCAAGCCCCATGGATTTCAGGTAACTGGTGGGATAAAGCATCTCCTGCATGCCAGGCCCGCCTTTTGGCCCTTCATAACGGATGACCACTACATCGCCGGCCACCACTTCGCCGCCCAAGATACCGTCCACTGCGGCTTCCTGACTTTCATAAACCCTGGCCTTGCCACTGAAGACCAGATTGGATTCATCCACCCCAGCGGTTTTCACAATGCAGCCGTTAGGTGCCAGATTGCCAAACAGTACCGCCAGGCCACCTTCTTGGCTAAACGCATGTTCCCGGTCACGGATGCAGCCGGCATGCCTGTCCGTATCCAGGGTCGGCCAGCGACAGTCCTGGCTGAAGGCCACGGTGGTGGGAATGCCCGCAGGCCCGGCCCGGTAGAAGTCTTGCACCTCGGCGCTGCCGCTTTGCATCACGTCAAACTTGGCCAGCACGCTGGACAGCTTGCCGTCATCGGCGGCCACATGGTGCACATCGGTATGCAGCAGTCCGGCGCGGTCAAGTTCGCCCAAAATGCCCATCACCCCGCCAGCGCGGTGCACGTCCTCCATGTGGTACAAAGGGGTGGATGGCGCCACTTTGCACAGATGTGGCACTTGGCGGCTGAGGCGATCGATATCGGCCATGGTGAAATCCACCCCGGCCTCCTGCGCCGCGGCCAGCAGGTGCAACACGGTATTGGATGAGCCACCCATGGCGATATCCAGGGTCATGGCATTTTCAAATGCCTTGAAGGTGGCGATATTGCGCGGCAGCACACTGTCATCGTTATCCTGATAATAGCGTTTGGTCAGCGCCATCACCCGCCGCCCTGCATTGAGGAACAACGCTTTGCGATCTTCATGGGTGGCCACCAGTGAACCGTTGCCGGGCAATGACAGCCCCAGGGCTTCGGTCAGGCAGTTCATGGAGTTGGCGGTAAACATGCCGGAGCAGGAACCGCAGGTAGGGCAAGCGCTGCGCTCAATCTGCTCGCTGTCGGCATCGGGCACCCGTTTGTCCGCTGCCGCCACCATGGCATCCACCAGATCCAGCTTGATGATTTTATCCGACAGTTTGGTTTTCCCGGCTTCCATGGGGCCACCGGACACAAACACCACCGGAATATTCAGCCGCAGTGCGGCCATCAGCATCCCGGGGGTGATTTTGTCGCAGTTGGAGATGCACACCAAGGCATCGGCGCAGTGGGCGTTCACCATGTATTCCACGCTGTCGGCAATCAGCTCCCGGGATGGCAGGGAATACAGCATGCCGCCGTGGCCCATGGCGATGCCGTCATCCACGGCAATGGTATTGAACTCTTTGGCGATACCGCCTGCGGCTTCTACCGCCGAGGCCACCAGCGCCCCCATGTCTTTAAGGTGCACATGCCCCGGCACGAACTGGGTAAAGGAGTTGGCAATGGCAATAATCGGTTTGCCAAAATCCCCCTCTTTGACGCCGGTAGCGCGCCAAAGGGCGCGGGCTCCGGCCATATTGCGGCCTTCGGTACTGGTGGCGGATCTTAGTTTTGGCATTGCTCAATTCCTTTCTTGATTCTGTCGATTATGGCTGTGCTTGCATTAGCCGTTGATGGTGCGGGCCAATTCCTGACGCCCTTTTACCACACATGCGGCCACATCCATCAGCTTGTCGAGCTGACGGCTCAGTAATTCAATGGCTTTGTCGCTGTCTACCATGATGTTCAACAGCAGGCGCTGATCATCCTGTTCCGACATGTGCATATTACACACGCGAAAACCACGATGACGGGTTACCCGCAGCACGCGCTCCAGCACTTCCGGGCGTTGTTCCAGGGTCAATACCAGATGATGGATCATTGCTGTATCTCCACTTCTTCAATCATTTCACTGTTGGAGGCACCGGGCGGCACCAGCGGCCAAACGTTAAATCTGTCGTCTATTTGCACGTGCAGCAGGAAGGGGCCTTTACTGCTGAGCATTTCATTGAGGGCATCGCTGACATCATCAGCCTTGCTGATGCTGCGTCCCGGGATGTTAAAGGCGGAGGCGAGGGTAAGAAAATCGGGGTTGTCGGAAAGATCGGTTTCACTATAGCGTTCTTCAAAAAACAGTTGCTGCCATTGTTTCACCATGCCCAGTTTCTGATTGTCCAGCAGCAGTATCTTCAGGGGCAACCGGCGACGTTTGATGGTGGTCAGCTCCTGTACATTCATCATGAAGGAGCCATCACCGCTCACCGCCACCACGGTTGCCTCCGGCCTTGCCACCTGGGCACCCACCGCTGCTGGCAAGCCAAAGCCCATGGTACCGAAACCGGCGCTGGATAACAGATCCTCTGGCCGCCTGAACCACATATGCTGCGCCACCCACATCTGATGCTGCCCCACATCGCAGCTCACTACGCTGTTTTGTGGCAAACGGTCCGCCAGGGTTTTCAACAATAATGGGGCATAGATAAGCTCGCCTGGGCGGTCATAACGCCAGGCATATTGCTGCTGTAACTGTGTTACCTGCTGCTGCCAGGGGCTGATGTCCTGAGACAATTGCAGTGCGGGCAACACCAGACGCAAATCGTCACTGAGGGTGACATCGGGCTGTCGCAGTTTGCCCTGCTCCGCCGCATCAATATCCAGATGGATGACCTTGGCATGGGGAGCAAACGTATCCAGCTTGCCGGTTACCCTGTCATCAAAGCGGGCGCCGGCCACCAGCAGCAAATCGGCCTGTTGTACCGCATGGTTGGCGGCCTGATTGCCGTGCATGCCCAGCATGCCCAGATACCCTGGCGTATCATGAGCCACCGCCCCCAGCCCTTTAAGGGTGGCCACGGACGGCATGCCGCTGCGCTGAATGAAATCCCGCAACTGTTCCACAGCGCCGGCCATGCCCACACCGCCACCCACATACAGCATGGGGCGCTGCGCCTCGGCCAACAAGCGGTTGGCTGCGGCCACTGCCGAACCGTCCAGTGCCGGCTCAACAGGCACGGCCTGCAGCGGGGTTTTATACTCCAGCGCTGCCAGTTGTACGTCTTTGGGAATGTCCACCAGCACCGGGCCTGGGCGGCCAGCGGCGGCAATCTCAAAGGCCTGATACAAGGTGGGCACCAATTCCTCTACCCGAGTCACCATGAAACTGTGTTTGGTGCAGGATAAACTCATGCCCAACACGTCCATTTCCTGAAAGGCGTCAGTGCCAATCACTGGGGTGGCCACCTGGCCGGTAATGGCCACCAGCGGGATGGAGTCCATCATGGCATCGGCCAGTGCTGTCACCAGATTGGTGGCTCCCGGCCCCGAGGTGGCAAAGCAAACACCAGTTTTACCGCTGGAACGGGCATACCCCACGGCAGCAAAGCCGGCACCCTGCTCGTGGCGGCAAAGCAGATGCTCTACCGGACTGCCATAAAGCGCATCATAAATCGGCATGATTGCACCGCCGGGATAACCGAATACCGTTGTCACGCCATGGGCGGCCAACACCTTGATGACTGCCTGACTACCGCTGATTGTTTGCCCTTGTTCCATCGCTGTTGTTACCTGCCGTTGCCTGAACGTACCCCAAAAAACAAAAAACCCCCGGTCCTTGCGGAGCGGGGGTTTGACTGCGACCAGTTGGTCTAACTTCGCGCCAAGCGCCACCCCCGCTGTGATCTAATAATAATCACTGCGTTAATAATCACGAGGAGGAGCTGGGTGCTAACGTTAATCATTTTGGGTCACAGTTTCCTGTTGTTATCAAATTCCGTTGTTCGTTATTTTTTTAACATTTTATTGCCATAAAACGAACAGTCATTAATCAATACCATAAATTATTTACTGAACACAACAAATAATTATGAATTATTCGAAATTTGATGGATACCACTCGCGTTTTCATGTTGCCTGCACGTAAAAAAGGGAGAATGACAAACATTCTCCCTTTTCGGTGATGATTTACGACTGCAAATTAACGCGTTTCATCTCGGTCATGTAACCCCGCAGTTCTTCACCGATGTATTCCACATCCGTGTTGCGAATGGCGGCATTCACTTCAATCAGGCGCATGTTGTCCACGGCGTTGTCGTCACATTTCAGGCCGCCGCCCACCCATTGGGCATCGAGGCTGTTAACATACCCGCGCAGCAACGGCAGTGCCGCATGGTTAAACAGGTAACACCCGTATTCCGCCGTATCGGAGATCACCACGTTCATTTCGTACAGGCGCTTACGGGCGATGGTATTGGCAATCAGCGGGGTCTCATGCAGGGATTCGTAGTAAGCGGACTCATCCAGAATGCCGGCAGACACCATGGTATCAAACGCCAGTTCCACCCCGGCCTTGATCATGGCCACCAGGAAGATGCCTTTGTCGAAATAGGTTTGCTCTTCGATGTAATCATCACATTCCGGCGCTTGCTCAAATCCGGTGGAGTTGGTTTCTTCACGCCATTTCAGCAAGTTGGCATCGCCATTGGCCCAGTCTTCCATCATCACCCGGGAAAATTCCCCGCTGATGATGTCATCCATGTGTTTCTGGAACAAAGGGGTCAGCATGGTTTTCAGCTCTTCTGAAATTTCATGGGCCCGGATTTTGGCCGGGTTGGACAACCGGTCCATCATGTTGGTGATGCCGCCGTGCTTGAGCGCTTCGGTAATCACCTCATAACCCTTTTGGATAAGCTTGGCGGCATACCCTGGCTCGATGCCGTCATCCAGCATTTTTTCATAACCCAGAATGGCGCCGGTTTGCAGCATGCCGCACAGAATGGTCTGTTCACCCATCAAATCGGATTTCACTTCCGCAATAAAGGATGACTGCAGCACCCCGGCCCGATCACCACCGGTGGCGCTGGCGTAGGCTTTGGCAATTTCCAGGCCGTCACCATGGGGGTCGTTCTCCGGATGCACGGCAATCAGGGTCGGCACCCCAAAGCCTCGCTTGTACTCTTCACGCACTTCGGTACCCGGGCATTTTGGCGCCACCATCACCACGGTGATGTCTGGCCGCACCTGCATGCCCTCTTCCACAATGTTGAAACCGTGGGAGTAAGACAGCACCGAGCCCTGCTTCATCAGCGGCATGATGGCATTCACCACCTTGCTGTGTTGTTTGTCCGGCGTCAGGTTCAGTACCATGTCAGCTTGGGGGATCAGCTCTTCAAAAGTCCCTACGGTAAACCCGTTTTCAGTGGCGCGTTTGAAAGAGGCACGTTTTTCGGCAATGGCCTGTGGGCGCAGCGCATAGGAGATTTTCAGCCCGGAATCCCGCATGTTCAGCCCCTGATTGAGCCCCTGGGCACCACAACCAAGAATGACAATATTCCAGTCCTTGATATATTCACAGCCGTTAACAAATTCACTGCGATCCATAAAACGACACTGGCCCAGTTGTGCCAGCTGCTCGCGCAGACTCAGCGTGTTGAAATAATTTGCCATTTTGGTCCCCTATATTCCTGAAGATTCTGAATTCCTAAAGATTCCGGCCCGTTGCCTTCCCCAAGGAAGCAACAATGATTTCCACTATAGCGCAGGTTTATGATTGCTTGAAATGATATATTCGGCATACTACGTTGCATATTTTGCAACATTTTGATGACAAAAACAGCTGAGGAAAACCTAGTGGATATTCGGGTGCTGAAAGTGTATCTGGACCTGTGTGACACCCTGCATTTTGGCCGCACTGCCGCCAACATGCATATCAGCCCGTCAGCCCTCAGCCGCATGTTGCAACGGCTGGAACAGGATGTAGGCAGCAAGTTGCTGGAGCGGGATAACCGCAGTGTAACGCTCACCCACGCCGGTAAAAGCTTTCGGCGCTTTGCCGAGGAAACCCTAGGCCAGTGGCAATCGTTGAAGCAGGAGCTGGATACGGAACAACACTTGCTGCGGGGCACATTGCAGATTTACTGTTCGGTAACGGCGGCTTACAGTTATCTGCCCGCATTGCTGGACAGGTTTCGCCGGGCCCACCCGGGGGTGGATATCAGCCTCACCACGGGTGATGCCGCCGATGCCATGAAAAAACTGCAACATCAGCAAACCGATATTGCCATTGCCGCACTGCAGGATGATTTCACCCACAAACTGCACTTTGCCCCCATCGGCAAGGTCAATTTGTCGTTAATTGCACCGGCGGTGCATTGTCAGGTGCATTCGCTGGTCAACCAAACTCCCATTCCCTGGGACAAACTGCCCTATATCGTGCCGGATCACGGCCCCGGGCGCCTGCGCATGGAGCGCTGGTTCAAGCATATGGGGATTAAAGGCAATATTTATGCACAGGTGCGCGGCCATGAAGCCATTGTGCCCATGGTGGCACTGGGCTGCGGCGTAAGCATTACCCCGGATGTGGTTGTAAAAAACAGCCCGATGATGGACCGCATTCAGGTACTGCAGTCCCCCCAGCCCATTTCGCCGTTTGAGCTGGGTTGCTGTTGCAAACGGCAACGGATGCAGGAGCCGTTAATCAATGCCTTTTTGGCAGTCATTTAAAGATGGCTTTCCGCCTCATCGCCCAGGGGCGGGTTCTGTTCGGACGGCATTAAGCGGGTCACCAACAGCTGATCCACTTTATAGGAGTCAATGTCCACCACTTCAAATTTATAACCGGCAAAATTCACAAAATCGGTACGCTTGGGAATTTTGCGCAGCATGTACATCATGAACCCCGCCACGGTTTCATAGTTCTGACTCTGGGGAAACTCTTCAATATTAAAGGCCCGCATGATGTCGTTAATGGGAGTGACACCGTCCACCAGCCAGGAGTTGGCATCACGGGCCACAATCTGCTCTTCACTTTCATGCAACGACCAGGCGCCCATCACCGCGCTTTGCAAATCATTGGATGTGACCATTCCCACCACCAAGGCGTATTCATTCATGACAACGGCAAAATCCGCCCGTTGCTGGCGAAAATACTCCATGGCTTCAGACAGGCTCAGGGTGTCCGGCACAATCACGCAGGCACGCACCAGTGACGGGTCGTGCAGGTCAATCTTGCGACCATTAATCACCCGCACCAGCAGCTCCTTGGCATCCACATAGCCCTTGATGCAATCCAGATGGGCATCGCATACCAGAAACTTGCTGTAAGGATCATTGCCGATTTTGGCTTTAATCTCATCTTCGCTGTCCTGCAGGCGGAAATACACCAGGCTCTCACGGGCGGTCATGGCCGAGGTCACGCTCACCGACTGCATCTCGAACACATTTTCAATCATCTGCTGCTCTTCTTTGTCGAGCACTCCGGCTTCCGCCCCCGCATCCATGATGGCGTAAATGTCATCGGAGGTGACTTCATCATTGCGCACGGTGGGGATGCGCAGCCCCCGGAACACGAAATTGGCCAGGCCATTGAACAGCCACACAAAAGGCCGCAGCAGTTTGATGCAGACAATCATCGGCCCCACCAGTGTCAACGCGACTTTTTCCGGCATGGCCATGGCAATGCGCTTGGGCATCAAGTCTGCCAGCAGGATGAACAAACTGGTGACCACCACAAACGACAAGACAAAACTCACTTTACTGAGCCAGGGTTCCGGCAGCAGCGCCGACAACAGAGAATAGAAATACGGGGTAAAGGCCGATTCGCCCACAATACCGCCCAAAATGGCCACCGCGTTCAGGCCGATTTGCACCACGGTAAAAAAGCTGCCGGGAGCGGTTTGCAGCGTCAGCACCTTCTCGGCGCGCAAATCGCCCTCTTCAATCAACTGCCGCAAACGAATTTTACGGGATGCCGCCAAGGCGATTTCCGACATGGAGAAAAAACAACTGATGGCAATCAACACTAATACAAGAAGCATATTTTCAAATACATTCATAAAGCACCCAAGGCACTGACGACACTGCGCAATACGGGATGTAAGGCGCACGCAATTACAGGTAAAAACTGGAATGCTGCCACGGCAGCGCCGGTGATGGATTATCGCATCAGCCGGTAATGGGGACACTCCTGGAAGATAACCGCCTAGATTATAATCGCTTTTTTGCATTTTGGGCAGCTACTATCTGTTGCGGGCACATGGTAATGGGATTTGATGAAGCTGATGTGAAGCTCTGCCCGGCCCGCCGTTTCCTCCAGCCAACAGTTGGGGCCATAACGGCCTGACGCCATGCCGCTTTGCGCCCATCATTTGCTGCTAAACTGATTAGCTAACAGGATTTCCCCCGCGACAAAAGGAATTGCCATGGCCATTGCCCGAGTAGCCACCCGCGCCGCCGTCGGCGTTAACGCTCCCCGCGTCTGGGTTGAGGCCCATCTTTCCAACGGGTTACCGGCCTTTAATCTGGTGGGTTTGCCGGAAGCGTCGGTAAAAGAAGCCCGGGAGCGGGTGCGCAGTGCACTGATTAATGCAGGCTTTGAGTTTCCCCAGCGACGGATAACCATCAACCTGGCGCCAGCAGATCTTCCCAAACAGGGTGGACGTTACGATTTGCCCATTGCCATCGGCATCCTTGCCGCATCCGGGCAAATTCCGGCAACGGCACTGGCCCAACACGAATTTATCGGCGAGCTGGCATTATCCGGTGAAGTGCGCGAATGCAGTGGGGTGCTGCCGGTAATTGTGGCCGCCCGCCAGCAACAACTCACCTTGGTCATGCCTCAGGGAAATCGCAGCGAAGCCGAGCTGGTGGCCTATCCGCAGGTGTTATTGGCACAACAGCTGCAGCACATTGCGGCCTATTTGCACGGGCAGGAAACCTTGCCCACCATCCACGATAACACCCACTGGCAAAGTCCCATTCCCACGCCGGACACGACAAAGCGTTGCCTGAGTGACGTCATTGGCCAGTTTCAGGCCAAACAGGCGCTGGAAATTGCCGCTGCCGGCGGCCACAACCTGTTGATGCTGGGGCCTCCCGGCACCGGCAAAACCATGCTGGCCAGCCGTATACTGTCGCTACTGCCGCCCCTTGATTACGAAGAGGCCCTGGAAGTGGCAGCCATTCATTCCGTGGCCGGCATGCCCATGGACAGCACCCAGTTTTATCAGCGCCCTTTTCGGGCACCGCACCATACCAGCTCGGCTATCTCTCTGGTGGGAGGCGGCAGCATTCCCCGGCCGGGGGAGATATCCCTGGCCCATCTTGGCGTGTTGTTTCTCGATGAAGTGGCCGAGTTTCCCCGGCGGGTGCTGGATTGTTTGCGCGAGCCGATGGAAACCGGCGAAGTGGTGATTTCCCGCGCGGCGGCCAAGCTCACCTTTGCCTGCAGGTTCCAGCTGATTGCCGCCATGAATCCCAGCCCCTGCGGCGATGTGGGCGCTGACAGCCGGGCAACGCCAGAGCAGGTTCGCCGCTATCTCTCCCGGCTTTCAGGGCCGTTTATTGATCGCTTTGATCTGACCATTGAAGTGCCCAAGCTGCCCGCCGGCACCCTCACGGCCCAGGCCGGAGAAGGGGAAACCAGTGCCGTTATCGCCGCCAGGGTTGAAGCGGCAAGAGCGGTGCAATTAAGTCGCGCCGGGGTGCTGAACAGCCAGCTCAGTAGCAAGGCGCTACGACAGGCAGGGTTCAGCATACAGGATTTGGTGTTTCTGGAGCAAAGTGTCACCCGGCTGGGATTGTCCGTGCGCAGTTTTCACCGTTTGCAACGGGTGGCGCGCACCATTGCCGATTTGCAGCAATCCCCACATGTGGAGCGCCGCCATATTGCCCAGGCGCTTAGCTACCGGGCAATGGATCGCCTCTTAACCAGCCTGCGGGCACAGTAGGCAAGTTCGCGTAAACTACCGTAAAAATCCTATGCCAGCAGTTTACGGGCGGCTTCCAGCACAATGGCTATCGCCCGCTGTTCAGTGGCTTGCATCATGGCTGCATCGGGAATTTCCTGCTGGGTGCGATTGACAATCACCCCGGCCACGCAGGCGGCGCGCCAGCCCTGACTGGCACACATGGTAAACAGGGTGGCGGACTCCATCTCGTAATTGAGCACCCCCAATGCCTGCCACTGCTGCAAGGAGCCGGCAAAACGCGCGGTCACCCTGCCGGATACGGTGTCATAACGCTCCTGTCCCGGATAAAAGGTGTCGGATGAAGCAGTAATGCCCACATGGGGTTCAATCCCCGCCTCTCGGCATGCGGTCACCATGGCCGACGTGCAACCAAAGTCGGCTACGGCCGGATACTCCATGGGGGCAAAATGCAAGCTGGCGCCATCAAGCCGTACCGAGGCCTGGGACACAATGATATCGCCCACTTTGATATGGGGCTGGATGGCACCTGTGGTTCCGATGCGCAAAAAGGTGCGCACGCCCAATTGGGCCAGTTCTTCCACCGCTATCGAGGTGGATGGCCCGCCGATGCCGGTGGAACAGATAACCACGGGTTTGCCGTCCAACTCTGCCAGAAAAGACGTGAATTCCCGGTGGCTGGCCAGATGCTGGGCATTTTCCAGCAAAGATGCAATACGCTCTACCCGCTGCGGATCCCCGGGCACAATCGCCAGTGTGGCGCCACGCAACATGGCTTTGGTCAATCCCAAATGGAAAACATCCGCCATATCAACCCCTTGTTAATTTGTTAAGCCAATGATCCCGGGAGCCTTTCCCGGAGAAACGGCCAAGATACCCCGAGCCTGGCACACACGCAATGCAAACTGCCGCCCGGCGCACAATCTGTGGCCGTTCCCCTGAAAATCCCGGCAGCCCGCGCTACTATTAACGCTTGTCGGTATCACCAAACATGCCGGTTGCATGGTGATGTCGAAAAGGATATTTCTTTCCAGTCAATATGTTAAGGAGCAAGCCCATGTTTACGGAATACGGTGCGCGAGTAGCAGAATTGAAGGACTCCAACATGCAGTTTCAAAAACTCTTTGAAGAGCATGATCAGCTTGATAAGGAGATTAAAAAGATAGAACGCCGCCCTGCCAGTGAGTTTACCCAGGAAGTCAAGGCACTGAAAAAACGCAAGCTGGAGCTCAAAGAACAGCTGTTTGATATCCTCAAGGCCCATCCTGAAAGCTGATCCGAAATAGCGACAGGGCACCATTGGGCGCCCTGTTCAACCTGACAAGCCCTGCAAACCCGCTACAGGTAATAGGCCTGCAGCGGCGGGAAACCGTTAAAACACACGGCGGAATAGGTGGTGGTATAAGCACCGGTGGTTAACCAGTAAAGCCTATCGCCAATGGCCAAATCCTGCGGTAATCCATAAGCGTACTGTTCATACATGATATCCGCGCTGTCACAGGTGGGGCCGGCTATCACGCAGCGCTCCAGCGCGCCTTTGGCGTCGGTATGGATGGGAAATTTAATCGCCTCATCCATGGTTTCAATCAAGCCGGAAAACTTGCCCACATCCGTGAACACCCAACGCTCCAGCGCCGCATGGGATTTGCGGCTGATAAGCACCACTTCCGACACCAGCACCCCGGCATTGGCAATCAGTGAGCGCCCGGGCTCCAGCACAATCCGCGGGAAATTGTCCCCGAAATCTTCCTGCAGAAAATGGGTTATCTGCTCCGCGTAAGTGCCCAGTGCATTGGTTTTATCCATATAGTTGGCCGGAAATCCTCCGCCCATGTTCACCATCTGCAACGCAATGCCATGATCGTCTCTCAAGCGCTGGAACAATACGCTGACCTTGCCAATGGCGGCATCCCAGGCGCCGATATCCCGCTGTTGGGAGCCTACATGAAAAGAGATCCCGTAAGGCTGCAAACCCAGATCCCGCGCCAGTACCAGCAGTTCATAGGCCATTTCATTCTGGCAGCCAAACTTGCGTGACAACGGCCAGTCGGCAGTTTCGGTGCCTTCGGTAAGAATGCGCACATACACCCGTGCACCAGGCGCTTCTTCGGCAATCATCCGCAAATCCGGCTCGGAATCCGAAGCGAACATGCGCACGCCCCGCCGGTAAAACTCCCGCACGTCCTGACGCTTCTTGATGGTGTTGCCATAACTGATGCGATCCGCCGTCACCCCCAGCTCCATCACCATGTCCAGCTCGTAAATCGACGCGATGTCAAAACTGGCGCCTTTGTCCCGCAACAAGGTGAGGATTTCTTTGGCCGGATTGGCTTTTACCGCGTAATACACATCGGCATAAGGGAAGTTATGCACCATGTCGTGGTATTGAGCAGCAATGATGTTGGTATCAACCACCACAAAAGGGGTGGGTTTGCTGTCCGCAAATGCTTTTATTTTGCCAAAGGTTTCACTGTCATAATAATCAGCAACATTAATAGCATGGAACTGGCTCATTGGCCTTGGCTCTCCTCATCAGACTGACAGCACCATTGCCGTCACAGATAAAAAACCTGCGCAGTAGACGCTATTTTTTAGCCAGAATCAATGAATTTTTATGCTTTCATATCAAATTTTTACGCCATTTATCAAAACAAGTAACTTGTTTTTATTTAATCGTTATTAATCAGTATTTTACAAAACATTCACCCCTGAATGACTCACCATAATTCCATTCTATTTTATCGAAAACAAAGCCGTTTTTATGCAATTTTATTCTATAAAAATCAAACGTTGGCTAAAGCTTGCAAAATCGGCAACCCAAGTATTTGTGATTGTTGATAAAAACACCGCCAGACTTTTTCAGCCGCCGTTTACCCCCAAGGCAACAAGGTACATAAAATGACGATTGCTGAATGGCAATTAACGCGGGTAGGCACATGCAGCCAAGCAGGTGCAAAAGGTGGCGAAGCGGTATGGAAAAGTGAATGACGTGCTGTGCTGCCATGCGCTGGTTGCAACCAATGCTGCAACCAGGCCTGTAGCGGGGTGACTTACTGGGCGGTGGTCAGGCCGCTGTTTTGCAATGCCTGTTTCAGGGAGTCGGCGTTATCAAAATAACGGATTTGGGTAATTTTCAGTTGCTCAAGGTTAATCAGGGCCGCGGCATCATCGGCTACCGGCAACGATTTGGTCGGCTCGCCTTCCCGGTCCAGCACCACCGGAAAACCAAAATCCTTCATTTTGGGAATGGCCACAAACTTGGCAATGAGTGACGGCATGCCGCTGATATCGGCCACATACAGTAACCCCATGTGCTGCATCATCTGTGCATTCACCCCATCCAGCGCTTCACGGGCAATCTTGCCCCCGGCCATGGAGCGAGTAAAAATCAGCAGTCGATTATTGCCATCGAGCGTTTGTTTTTCCTCAAACTGATCCTGCAACGCCAAAGGCTGCAGGGTATCACCTACGGCATATTCCGCGCCCAGTACTGACTTCAGGGGCAGTAGCGCCAAACACATCACCAACAGGGTTGCAGGAATTTTCATGCTCGTCCTTTTTTAATCCATTGTATAGTTGACAGGAAACCGTAACAGTTCCCCATGAAGTTGCATCACTCAACGACTGTGCGGCGTCCACCATACCACAACTCCCAACCAGGACATGATGCTTTAAGGAGAAAATAATGGCCGATTCCCCATTGGGTACAGAGCTGGCACACATACAACAGATTTACGATGTCATCACCGAATTTTTAGTGAACTACAGCTTCCAGTTACTGGGGGCCTTCATCATCTTCCTGCTGGGGCTGTGGCTGGCAGGCAAAGCCTCGAACGTGGTGGAACGCCAGCTGCAAAAACATCAGGTGGATGTGACCCTCAGCACCTTTGTCACCCATCTGGTGCGGCTGCTTATCATCATCATGGTCGCCATTATTGCCTTGGGCAAACTGGGGATCAGCATCACGCCCATGGTGGCCGCCATTGGTGCCGCATCACTGGGCGCCGGCTTGGCGGTACAGGGGATGCTGTCCAACTATGCGGCGGGGATCACCATCATCGTCACCCGCCCGTTTGTGGTGGGCAACACCATCAGCATCAATGAGATCACCGGCCAGGTAAAGGACATCAAGCTGGGCATGACCTATCTTACCAATGAGGAAGGCGAGCTCATCAGCGTGCCCAACAAGCACATTCTGGGGGAGGTGCTGCACAACTCTTTTGCCAACAAACTGGTAGAGCTGCATTTCACCATTGATTATCAAACAGAACCCCAGCAGGTGATTGAGCTTGTCACTCAGGTACTCAGCCAGCATCCGCAAGTGGATCAGCAATGTCCGCAGCAGGTGGGCATTAACGGTTTCACCAGCACCGGGCTGGATATCGGCATACGTTACTGGATCCCCACCACCAGCTATTATCAGGATAAGTATCAGATAAACATGCAATTATGGCAGTCACTGGTTGCTGCCGGCATTACAATTCCCCGCCCGGCCCAGCAGCTTTACATTCATCAGGAAATGCCCGATTAACCCCAGGACAATTGTGAGCAGCTGCCCAGGCTGCTCAACAAACGCACAGATAAGTGGCGAAAAATTGTCTTGTGTCAAAAAACGAATCTGAAATACAGCTTAATGTGACCACTGTTTTCGCTGCGCCTCTTATGTAGCGTCAGCAAACTGAGCAATAACGTAATTAACAGTAAAAGATACAAGCCATGGTCCAAACTCAAGAACAATACAAAGAAAGGCGACGGACCGCTATTTCACCCCAGTCATTGTGGGATGCAATGACTCCAGAGCAAAAAATGACGTACTACCGCTTACAGGGTTACGGCTATCGTTTGCTCTTTATACGGCAGATGTTTTCAGGCCCACTCGCCGTTGTGGCCCAGCATACCCAACTTGCCACCATTAACTGGCAGGGTGATGTGGACACGCAACCGGATATAAAAATACGTGCCTGATGTTGCCAAAGGAGTACCCCGGTGCTCCTTTTTTTATGCACCGCTATCAGTGTGCTCCCGTGGCGGTGGCAGCTGCATCTGCACATGGGCAATGCCATCCTCAAGATATACCGCTGATACCACCGCAAAGCCCAACGACGCATAAAATTGCTGCAAATGATGCTGGGCACCAATCCGAATGGCGCTGTCGGGCCATAATCCATGGCAGGCCATCACGGCCTGTTGCATCAGCAAGGTGCCAAGACCCTGCCCTCTGGCACTGGCGGCCACCAAGACCCGTCCAATACTGCATTGCGCATAACTGCATCCGGGTGGCAACAGGCGGGCATAAGCTTGCAGCTCACCATCATTCCCATAACCCAAAAGGTGCATGGCGCCCATTGCATGGTCTTTGTCATCCAGCTCCGGATAAGGGCATTGCTGCTCCACCACGAACACATCCACCCGCAGTTTCAGCAGGTGATAAAGTGTGTGGTTATCCAGTTTGGAAAAACGCTGAAGCTGCCATTGCATGATGGGTGTCCGTGATTATCAAGGCATGATGACCACAGATTACACCACAGGCTGCAAGGCTTAGAAAGCCATAAGGGCAAACCGGCACAAGAGGGTTCCGGATGCCGATGCAATTACCGAGAGTACCTGTAACAGGTGGCCGGGAAGCGCATCCACAATAACTGCATCGGCAGATAACCGGCATGCCTGCCGTCATCGTTCCGGAACCGAACCGTTTTACCCACCCCACAGGGGCCAACCATCGTCGGCATACGGCACGCAAAAGCCGTCCTTGTGTTGGCTTGCGTTATTCTAGCGTTATCAATCCGCCTTGATTAGCTAGCCAATCATCGACCTGCTGTTGCGTAAAAGTAACAGTGCTTCTGGTAACCGGGGTAAAAATGCCCTTTTAATTACCATGCATAATGATCAAATTATTTTTATTCTGAATTATTCTATAAGCCAAGTGCGCCAGCCTAATTTGAGCGGCGTAGAATGAAATTCATCGGCAGATGGCTGTCGATGCAACTGGTTTCATCGAGACCCGTAAAACGGGTGTCACCAGCTGTCAGGTGAGTCTTGAAATCGCCGGGACAATGCAAAATGTATCCCCCCGGTTTCTCCTAAAGTACATACGGAAGGAAAACCATGAGTAAAGAACACAGCAACAGCAAAGAACAGAAGAAAAAGCCCCAGATGACCATGAAGGAAAAAAGGGCCGCTAAAGCCGCAAAACGTGCAGCCAGAAATACTCCTGCAGATAACAGCTAATACTTCTGCCTATGAAACTATTAATGTTGCAGTCGCTTATCGGCGACAGGATCACGAAAGGCACTCGTTGAGTGCCTTTCTTTTTACCCTTCATCCCCATAAATCATTCGTTACCACACAGCGCAATCCCATCTGCAATCCAGCCTGTTGCATGTCCGCAACCGCTTATGAGCAGCAATCCCGACGTAACCAGCGCCGTGGCAACTTGTGGTAAACCGCTTTAGCCATCAAAATGGCCAGCAGCACCGCCGCATACCCGGTTACCGCCTCTGGCAGTAACCCATGCTCGGCCCCGATTTGCGGCTGCACCGTAAATCCAAACGTTGTGACCAGATAATTGACCACCACACCGCTGAGCAATGCCACGCCCAGCACTCCGCCAAGATAGCCGTACAGCGCCCGCGTCCCCAGCTCTTTGGTCACAATGCCCAGCGTGGCGATGTTGGTTGCAGGGCCTGCCAGCATAAAGACCAGTACCGCTCCTGGAGACACCCCGGCCAACAGCAAGCCCGCGGCAATGGGCGTGGAGGCGGTGGCACAGATATACATGGGAATGGACACCAGCACCATCACCAGCATGGCCAGCACCCCATCTCCCCAGCGCGCCAGAAAATCCCCTGGCACATATGTGGTTACCAACGCTGCAAAAAACAGTCCCACCAACAGCCACAAGGCGGTATCCGCCACCAGATCCGTCGCGGCGTACTTAATGCCGTGCCACAGTTTGCCCATAAAGGACATGGCGTCGGCCGCAGGTTCGCCACTGCTGCAACAACTGTTACTGCTGCAACCGCAATCCTCCTGCAACAGCGCTTCATAATGGGGCGATGCACTGCCATTCTCTTGCTTCTGAGCATCTGGCTGAGCGCTACTGCAACAACTGCTGACGGCATTGCCTGAAGTGCAACAAGATGCAACTGCCCCGCTGCTGCCATCCGCTTTCTTCTGAGCATCTGGCTGAGTGCTACTGCAACAACTGCTAACGGCATTGCCTGAAGTGCAACAAGATGCAACTGCCCCGCTGCCACCACAATCGTCATTGCCAGGGTGTTTGTCAGCCACCAAGACCTCATCCCGGCCGACCAGCAACCCCGCCGTAATCGCGCTCAATACTGCAGCGATGGGGCGCACCACCGCCATGAATGGCCCCAGCAAGACGTAAGACACCGTGATGGAATCCACCCCGGTTTCCGGTGTGGACACCAAAAAGGAGGTGGTAGCGGCTTTGGATGCCCCACTGCGGCGCAATCCCACCGCTGCCGGAATGACGCCGCAGGAACACAATGGCAGCGGCGCCCCCAGCAAGGCGGCCTTGATGGTGCTGCCAAGCCCGTGCCCGCCCAACTGCCGGTGCATCCACGACATGGACACAAACATTTTCAGTAATCCGGCCAACAGCAGTCCCAGTAACAACCAGGGGGCGGATTCTCTGAACAGCGCGATAAAATTTTCCATTAACATTTGCGGTATTCCTTAGATGAAGCCTGATGATGCGTCATGGGTTCTGCCCCTACGTCATGGACTGGGGGTCATGAGCCGGAAAAGTGCTACTGTCCGGCGCCGCGCCATGCACACCATCGCAAGACTCCAGCGCCTGCAGGATGGAGCAGTGCTCGGCACTGACAGACCCGCCGCAGCAGATGTCCGACAACATCTGCAACGATTGCATAAACCGCTGCAGCTCCGCCATTTTCTGCTGCACCTGTTGCAGCTTGTCATCCACCATCGTTTTCACGTCGCTGCAGGCCCAGTTGGCCTTATCCAAATCGATGGACAGCAGATCGGCAATTTCCCCCAGACTGAAACCCACCGCCTTGGCCCGCAGGATAAACTGCAAACGCCGGGCATCCTCAGCGCTATACATGCGATATCCGTTGGCGGTGCGCATCGACGGGGCCAACAAGCCGTTTTTTTCGTAAAAACGCAGCGTGTCGGTATTCACCCCGCTGTGTTTTGCCAGTTCACCAATGCGATACATGCCCTGCTCCCATACGATGACACCGCTTGAGTATAAACCTTGGAGCTTAGTCCAAAGTCAACCCTTTTTAAATGAAAAACAATCTCATTCACTATTTTTTATGCCGATTCGCCGTTCACCAAATCCGTATGTGTTGTTCTTCATAAAAAACAATATCTGAGGGGCTTTTGCGCTAAAATAGCGCCTCCGGCAACAGGGGAAACCCTGTCGCATTGAGGGATTTTGGCAAAGTTATTATTTCAACTTGCTGATTTTTATAATTTTGCCAAAGTATCTTCGCAATATTAAAAAAGTGGAAACTGTACCCAAAATGACTACTGCCAGACCTATTCGTCGCGCGCTGCTCAGCGTCTCAGATAAAACCGGAATCCTGGAATTTGCCCAAGCCCTGCATGCTCAGGGCGTGGAACTGTTGTCCACCGGTGGTACCGCCCGCCTGTTGGCCGAGCACCAAATTCCGGTGACCGAAGTTTCCGATTATACCGGACACCCTGAAATCATGGATGGCCGGGTAAAAACCCTGCATCCCAAAGTGCATGGCGGCATTCTGGCACGCCGTGGTCTGGATGAAGCCGTCATGGCCGCCAACCACATCAGCCCTATCGACCTGGTGGTCGTTAACCTTTATCCATTTGCCGCCACCGTTGCCAAACCCGGCTGCACACTGGAAGACGCCGTGGAAAATATCGATATCGGCGGTCCTACCATGGTGCGGGCAGCCGCGAAAAACCATAAAGATGTCACCATTGTGGTCAACGCTGCCGATTACGATCGGGTATTGGCGGAAATGGCCGCCAATAATGGTTCCACCACCCTCGACACCCGCTTTGATCTGGCCATTGCCGCCTTTGAACATACCGCCGCTTACGATGGCATGATTGCCAACTACTTCGGCACCATGGTTCCGGCCCACAGCCGGGACAACTGCGAACCGGACTCTCGCTTCCCCCGCACCTTCAACACCCAGTTGGTGAAAAAACAAGACCTGCGTTACGGCGAAAACAGCCATCAGAGCGCGGCCTTTTACACTGAGCTGAGTGTGGATGAAGCCTCAGTGGCCACGGCGGAGCAGCTACAGGGCAAGGCGTTGTCTTACAACAATATTGCCGACACCGATGCAGCGCTGGAATGCGTCAAGGCCTTTGATGAGCCTGCCTGCGTGATTGTCAAACACGCCAACCCATGCGGCGTGGCGCTGGGCAGCGATTTGCTGGATGCCTACAACCGCGCCTTTAAAACCGACCCCACCTCAGCCTTTGGCGGCATCATCGCCTTTAACCGCGAGCTGGACGGCGACACCGCCGCTGCCATTGTGGAGCGCCAGTTTGTGGAAGTGATTATTGCCCCGGTTGTCAGTCAGGCGGCCCGGGATATCGTGGCCAAAAAGGCCAATGTGCGCTTGCTGCAATGCGGTCAGTGGCAACAGGCCACTCAGGGTTATGATTACAAACGGGTTAACGGCGGCTTGCTCATTCAGGATAGGGATCAGGGCCAAATCACCGCTGCCGATCTGCAGGTGGTCAGCAAACGTCAGCCTACCGAAGCGGAACTCAAGGACCTGCTGTTTTGCTGGAAAGTGGCCAAGTTTGTCAAATCCAATGCAATTGTCTATGCCAAAGACGGCATGACCATTGGCGTGGGCGCCGGTCAGATGAGCCGAGTATACAGTGCCAAGATTGCCGGCATCAAGGCTGCCGATGAAGGGCTGGTGGTAGAAGGCTCCGTAATGGCCTCCGATGCCTTCTTCCCGTTCCGTGATGGCATTGATGCTGCCGCAGCTGCCGGCATTCAGTGTATCATTCAGCCCGGCGGCTCCATCCGTGACGAGGAAGTGATTGCCGCAGCAGATGAACACGGCATGGCAATGGTATTTACCGGAATGCGTCATTTCCGCCATTGATGATTTGCCGGGGGAGCCAGGCTCCCCTCTGACAACACATTAAGGAACAACTAGATGAAAGTACTCGTGATTGGCGGTGGTGGTCGTGAGCACGCCCTGGCCTGGAAAGCGGCTCAGTCTGCAGAAGTGGAAAAGGTGTTTGTGGCACCGGGCAATGCCGGTACCGCGCTGGAGCCAAAGCTTGAGAATGTGGCCATTGACGCCACCGATGTGCCCCAGTTGCTGGCCTTTGCCCAAGCCCAGGACGTGGCACTGACCATCGTGGGTCCAGAAGCCCCGCTGGTCATCGGTGTGGTTGATGCTTTTCGTGCCGCCGGTCAGACCATCTTTGGCCCCACCAAGGGTGCGGCTCAGCTGGAAGGCTCCAAGGCGTTCACCAAGGATTTTCTGGCACGGCACCATATCCCGACCGCCGATTATCAGAACTTTACCGAGATGGCCCCGGCCAAAGCCTATGCCGCTTCGCTGGCAGCCACTACCGGTTTTCCGGTGGTGATCAAGGCCGATGGCCTGGCAGCCGGCAAAGGGGTGATCATCGCGCAAAATCAGGCCGAGGCGGATGCCGCCATTGATGACATGCTGGCCGGTAACAAATTTGGTGACGCCGGTTCGCGGGTGGTGATTGAAGAGTTCCTTAAAGGCGAAGAAGCCAGCTTTATCGTGATGGTGGACGGACAAAACATTCTGCCCATGGCCACCAGTCAGGATCATAAAGCCCGGGACAATGCCGACAACGGCCCCAATACCGGCGGCATGGGCGCCTACTCGCCCGCACCTGTGGTAACGCCGCAAATCCACGACTGGGTGATGTCCCATGTCATTCGTCCCACCGTGGACGGCATGGCTGCCGAAGGCAATGTGTATACCGGCTTTTTGTACGCTGGGCTGATGATTGCCAATGACGGCACTGCCAAGGTACTGGAATATAACTGCCGCTTTGGCGACCCGGAAACCCAACCCATCATGATGCGGCTCAAATCCGATTTGGTGGCTTTGTGTCTGGCCGCCTGTCGCGGTGAGCTGGATAAGGTCTCTGCCGAATATGATGAGCGCGCTGCCGTGGGCGTGGTCATGGCGGCCGGCGGTTATCCGGAGCAATACCGCAAAGGGGACGTGATTGAGGGGCTGACCCTTGGCAATCAGCATAAAAAGGTATTCCACGCCGGCACCCGGATGCAAGCGGGCCATGTGGTTACCAATGGCGGCCGGGTATTGTGTGCCACCGCCTTGGGAGATACCGTTGCCAGTGCCCAGCAGGCCGCTTATGCGCTGGTGGATGAAATTCACTGGGATGACGTGTATTTCCGCACCGATATCGGCTACCGGGCCATTGCGAGGGAACAGCAGCAGTAAAACACTGTTCGTTAGTCACGTAAGCTGTTAGTTCCGTTATCCGGCCATGGTGGCACTGCTGCCATGGCTAACTCGCTTCCCTACCCTCTTTGCACCAAAGGCTGACGCATGGTGCGGCCATGTAGCAAGAGCTCTCACCATCACGCTTATCCGGCATTTCCCATGGCGGCTTTGGCCCCCGCCAATGCAGGCCCATCCTCCGCCACCACCCGCAGCCCGCTACTTGGCAGGCGGTATTGCGCCAAGGGCATGGGGCGGCCAATGGCATACCCCTGGGCATAATGGATGCCTATCTCGTTAAGCTTGTCGATGATGTCCTGGCTTTCGATGAATTCCGCCACGGTTTCAATGCCCATGGTACGGCAAACATCATGAATGGATTTTACAATGGCGTAATCCCGGGGATTGCCCGCCAGTTGCCGCACGAAACAGCCGTCAATCTTCACATAATCCACCGGCAATTCCCGCAGATAACCATAAGAGGCAAAACCGCTGCCAAAATCATCCAGCGCCAATGACAGCCCTTGCTGGCGCATGGCCTTGAGCATACTCATGGCCTGCTGCCGATTCTGGATGGCACTGGTTTCGGTGATTTCAAAACACACGCAGCTGCTGGGGATGCCATAACGGGCTTGCTGAGCGGTAATGTATTCCAGCATGCCGTCGGCCCCCAGACTGTTGGCCGACAGATTGATGGACATCACGATTTCGTGGCACAAGGTGCGATGGGCCGCCAACCACTCAAACGCCATACGGATGACTTCCTTATCCACATCCTGCATCAGCTTGAAACGCTCCGCCGCGGCAATGAACTGCCCGGGCGGTAACACCCGGCCATTTTCATCCTGGATGCGCAGCAAAATTTCCAGCCGCTGCCGTTCACAACGGCCGTTAAGATTACGGATGGGCTGGAAATACAACAACAGTTGCCGGGCCTCAATGGCACGGGTAATGCGCAGCGCCCATTGGGGGGCATTGCGCTCGTATGCCAGTTCCCGGTTGCGACCGTCAAAAATGTGGATTTGACTGCTGCCCTTGCGTTTGGCGGCAATACAGGCAATATCGGCATCTTTCAATAGTTCATCGGCCTTGCGGGGCTCCTCCTGGGAAAATGCCACCCCGATACTGACGCCCACCCGATAATGCACCCCTTGATGCTGTATGGTTTGCAGGTTCACCTGATGCACGATTTCTTTCAGCTGCCGAATAACTTCCAGTGATGAACAGTCACGGATCACCAAACCGAACTCATCCCCGCCCAGCCGTGCCAGCAAATCCTGGGTGCGCAGCTGGGTTTCAATGGCCCGGGCCACCAGCGCCAGCATCCTGTCGCCCGCGGCATGGCCACAGTTATCGTTGATGAGCTTGAATTGTTCCAAATCGAGATAACACACGGCCAACGTGCGCGCATGGGCCACAAAATCCGGCAATTGGTCTTCAAAAGCGCGGCGGTTGAGCAATGCGGTGATGGCGTCATAATCGGCACGGCGCTGCAGTTGGTGCTTGAGGCGCTCTTCATCGGTAATATCCCGCAGCACGATGACCGACCCCACAATATTGCCGCTGGCATCCCGCAAATTGCTCAAGGCCCGATCCAATATCCGTGGCCGGGACAGGGATAGCGTCATCTTGTAATGCTCCGGCTGACGGCTACCGGCCGACATGAACTGCTTGATTTCCGCATCCAGGCTGTTGGCGCTCTGAAACAGCTCGCTCAGCGTGGTGGTCATCGCCTGACGACGGTTAATCCCCAACAGCCGTTCCGCCTGGGGATTAAGATAGATGACCCGGGCGTGACGATCAGTCAGCAGTACCGCCTCGGCAATGGACTCAAGGGTGATGCGGGAGTGCTCTTTATGGCGACAAATTCGCAATACCAGCGCATTGATGCGATCGGCCAAAATGGTAAACTCACCGCCACCCCGGCCACTGAGTATGGCGGGATTGCGCGTGCCGGGGTCAATTTGCGCCAGCTCATCCATCAATTGGGCAAAAGGCCGCATCAACTTAAAACGCAACCACACATACCCCAACGCCAGCAAACAGATCCCGCCCACCAGCAAAATGCCTATCACCGGCAAGTTATGCCACTGCATCAAGGGCGCCGCCTGGGGCGCCATGCGAATTTCCAGGATCACCGGCTCATTGCCCAATGCCGGCAGTGACAGCTGCTGGTAGTTCACTGCGGGCGTTAACGCATCAAAGGGGCGCAGCCAACGCAGTGCGGCAAGGTGGGAGGCATCCAGTGACGAGAGATAATCCTGGGACAGCCATTGGCTGGCCAGCAATAACCGGCCATCAGGCAAATAGCGGTAGCTCAACATCACGGGCTGTTCTTCAATGAACAAAATGCCGCTGCCGGGCGCCCCGAGCCAACGCTGTCCTTGCAGTTTTGCCAGCAACTGAGTGGCCGCTGGGAAAGGCCCCGCCACCAGAGGATGCAGTGTTGCCAGGGATTTTGGCGCCACAAACAGGCTGATATCCGTATCAGAATCCGTGGCGTCAATGGCCGCTGCCGCGGGTTGTGTCAAAACCGGCGTATAAAGCATTAACAACTGCTGCAGGTGCAGCATGTCGGCGGAGATGCGCTGTTGTATGCGCTGCACATCCTGCTGCAACATCTGTTGCTGATGTTGGGTAATGTCATGCTCAAACCACAGGTTCAAACAATAGGTAACCGCCAGCAAGGCTGGCAGACAAAATACCCCAATAAACAGCCGGATTCGATTGTCTATATACATGGCGGATGCTTTGGCACTTTTATTGTTATGGGTACCAGCATCGCGACTTCAACAAACGACTCCACGCCACGCTGATTCTGTGAAAACCATGGCATCATGCCCTATCGTCCTTAAGGAGTATTTGATTTAGCGCATTGCTTATCACCGTGCTTTTGCAGAATTTGAAAAAATGTGAACTCTAATGTAGTAAAAAACGACAAAGGCCCGAAAAAACGGGCCTTTGAATGCAATATCAGCAATGATTTACTTGTGATACTGACGGGACATTTCATGTACGGCTTTGACAAATGCCGCAGCGTGTTCTGGGTCGGCATGCTGTGAAATGCCGTGGCCCAAGTTGAACACATGACCATTGCCTTCGCCAAAGCCTGCCAGAATGCTGGACACTTCTTCTTCAATGCGGGCAACAGGTGCATACAGCATGGAGGGGTCCATATTGCCCTGCAATGCCACTTTATCACCTACACGGCGACGCGCTTCTGCAATATCAATGGTCCAGTCCAGCCCCAGTGCATCACAGCCGCTTTCCGCCATGGCTTCCAGCCACAAGCCACCGCCCTTGGTAAACAGGGTAACCGGTACTCGGCGGCCTTCCGCTTCGCGGGTCAGGCCATCAATGATTTTCTGCATGTAACGCAGGGAAAATTCACGATAGGCTGTATGGGACAGGGCGCCGCCCCAAGAATCGAAAATCATCACCGCCTGCGCGCCGTTGGCAATCTGGGCATTGAGGTACAAGGTCACCGCATCGGCCAGTTTATCCAGCAACAGGTGCAGTGCTGCCGGCTCGGCGTACATCATGCGCTTAATCTGTTCAAAGGTTTTGCTGGAGCCGCCTTCCACCATGTAAGTGGCCAGAGTCCAGGGCGAGCCGGAAAAACCAATCAACGGCACTTCGCCTTTCAGTTCGCGGCGGATGGTACTGACCGCTTTCATCACATAACCCAGTTCAACTTCCGGATCGGGAATGGGCAGCGCCTGAATGGCGGCCATGGTGTCAGCCTTGCGTTCAAAGCGCGGGCCTTCACCGGCCTCGAAATACAGCCCCAGTCCCATGGCATCAGGCACGGTGAGGATGTCGGAAAACAGGATGGCAGCGTCTAGGTCAAAACGGCGCAACGGTTGCAGCGTCACTTCACAGGCCAGCTCGGCATTGCGGCACAGCGACATGAAATCACCTGCTTGGGCACGGGTGGCGCGATACTCCGGTAAATAACGCCCGGCCTGACGCATCATCCATACTGGCGTCACATCGACAGGTTGTCTCAACAAGGCACGTAAATAACGATCGTTCTTCAATTCTGCCATTTAGCTGTTCCTACAGGTTATTTTGGGATTTGCTGGAGCGGTATTTTAGCATTTGCCACAATAATGTAACCTCTCCGGCAGTATTTCTGTGACCACCAACATGCATATGCCCACTGAAAAAAATGCCGGCATCACACATAACTTGCAGCAGATCACGGTCTGTGGGCAAAGTGTTATCCACTAGAAAACTACATCCTGCCTTGGACTGAAAACAGTTGCGCCAGTTCCCCCCCTTTGGTATAAAAAGTCTGCGCTAGCAAGAACAATCAAGAAGCTCGTCACATCGAGCCCTTAAAATTTTCCTCGCCCAGCAGTATTGATTACTGCTGGGCTTTTTATTGCCAACCCGCCAACCGCCTTTGGGGCCCGCACAAACTTTAATCATCATTCCCGCCGGTTTAAGTTGCCAAGCACTTATAAAATCGCCTAAATTTAATCATATTCAAGGCGGTGAAGGAGTGGCACATGCTAACGAAACTGGAACTGGCAGAACAAAAATGGGGCGGTGCAAGTCGTTTGATTGACCGCTGGTTGCACAACCGCCGCGAATTACTGAGTCAGTATTTCAAACTGGCGGGCATTCCGCCCTACGGCAAACACGAAAAGAGCCTGCCCGGGGTGAACCAGGTACACCTGTTTTGTGAACACCTGGTGGATTACATTTCCGAATGCCACTTCCGGGTAATAAACCAAATCATGCACTCTTTCCCAGAAGGGCAGAAGCTCACCGACCAGCTGTTACCCAAACTGCTGGAAACCACGGATTTGCTGCTGGATTTCATCGACAAATATGCCGAAGTGGAAAACGACGACATGTTGTATGGGCTGGATGAAGACTTGGCAGCGCTGGTCAACACCCTGGAAACCCGACTGCAGTTGGAAGACCGTTTGCTGCAGGTATTGTACACCTACCGTATTCAGCGCCACGAAACAGCTCCGGTGCTGTAGGCGCATTGACGCAAGCTTCCCTCCCGGTAACAAAAAGGCCAGCAATCGCTGGCCTTTTTCCTCATCGCAATCTAGGGCTTATACCGCAGTCTGGAAAATCACTTTTCCGGCTTTTTCAGTATAAGAACCGATTTTGTCGAAATTCAGATAACGGTAAGTATCTGCCGCAGTGGCATCGATTTCCTTGGCAAATTCCTGGTACTCGTCAGGTGATGGCAGGCGGCCCAACAACGCCGCTACCGCTGCCAACTCTGCCGAAGCCAGGTACACATTGGCACCGGTACCCAAACGGTTCGGGAAGTTACGGGTAGAGGTGGACACCACGGTGGCACCATCGGCAACCCGGGCCTGGTTACCCATGCACAGTGAGCAGCCGGGGATTTCGATACGCGCACCCACGCGGCCAAAAATGCCGTAATAGCCTTCTTCGGTCAGCTGTTCCTTGTCCATTTTGGTAGGAGGCGCAATCCACAGGCGAGTAGGCAGGGTTTTGGCAAATTTGTCCAGCATCTTACCGGTTGCCCGGAAATGGCCGATGTTGGTCATGCAGGAGCCCACAAACACTTCATCAATCTTGGTGCCAGCCACTTCAGACAGTGGACGGGCATCATCCGGATCGTTAGGCGCGCACAAAATGGGCTCTTTGATTTCGTTCAAATCAATCTCAATCACGGCGGCATATTCTGCATCAGCATCGGCAGACATCAGCTGCGGATTGGCCAGCCATTCTTCCATGCCCTTGATGCGGCGTTCCAAAGTGCGACGATCGCCATAACCTTCGGCAATCATCCACTTCAGCATCACCACGTTGGAGTTGAGATACTCAATGATGGGGTCTTTATCCAGCTTGATGGTACAGCCGGCAGCAGAACGCTCCGCTGACGCATCAGACAGTTCGAATGCCTGTTCCACCTTGAGGTGCTGCAGCCCTTCAATTTCCAGAATGCGGCCGGAGAAGATGTTCTTCTTGCCTTTTTTCTCAACGGTCAGCAGTCCCATGTCAATGGCTTTGCGCGGGATGGCGTGCACCAGGTCGCGCAAGGTGATGCCAGGCTGCATTTTGCCACTGAAACGTACCAGTACGGATTCAGGCATGTCCAGTGGCATCACGCCGGTTGCGGCAGCAAAGGCCACCAGGCCGGAACCCGCCGGGAAAGAGATGCCGATGGGGAAACGGGTATGGGAGTCACCGCCGGTGCCCACGGTATCAGGCAGCAGCATGCGGTTCAGCCAGGAGTGGATAACGCCGTCACCCGGACGCAGGGACACGCCGCCGCGGTTCATGATGAAATCCGGCAAGGTGTGGTGGGTATTCACGTCCACAGGTTTTGGATAAGCGGCAGTGTGACAGAAAGACTGCATCACCAAATCGGCACTAAAGCCAAGGCAGGCCAGGTCTTTCAGTTCATCACGGGTCATGGGGCCGGTGGTATCCTGAGAGCCCACTGACGTCATTTTAGGTTCGCAGTACTGTCCGGGACGAATGCCGGCAACGCCACAGGCCTTACCCACCATTTTCTGTGCCAGGGTGAAGCCTTTGCCAGAATCGGCAACCGCAACAGGACGAACGAATACGTCTGATGCAGGCAGCCCCAGGGTTTCGCGGGCTTTGTCAGTCAAACCGCGGCCAATGATCAACGGAATACGGCCACCGGCACGCACTTCATCCAGCAACACGTCGGTTTTAAGGCTGAATTCGGAGATCACTTCATCGCTGTCGTGACGTTTGACCTTGCCTTCATATGGATAGATGTCGATGACATCGCCCATCTCCATATTGCTCACATCCAGTTCAATGGGCAGTGCGCCGGCATCTTCCATGGTGTTGAAGAAAATGGGGGCAATCTTGCCGCCGAGACAGAAGCCACCGGCACGCTTGTTGGGCACATTGGGGATATCATCGCCCATGAACCACAACACGGAGTTGGTGGCTGATTTACGGGAAGAGCCGGTACCGACCACATCACCGACATACACCAGCGGGAAGCCTTGGGCTTTAAGGGCTTCAATTTTTTTCACCGGACCCACAACACCCGCTTCATCAGGCTCAATGCCATCACGGGGGTTTTTCAGCATGGCCAGCGCGTGCAATGGAATATCCGGACGAGACCAGGCATCGGGTGCCGGAGACAGATCGTCGGTATTGGTTTCGCCTGGCACCTTGAACACGGTCAGGGAGATTTTCTCTGCCAGTTTGGGGCGGTTCAGGAACCATTGGGCATTGGCCCAGGATTCCACTACCTGTTTGGCGTAACTGTTGCCGGCGTTCATCTTTTCCACAACGTCATGGAAGGCATCAAACATCAGCAAGGTATGGGATAAGGCGTTAACGGCCAGAGGGGCCAGGGTGTCGTTGTCCAATTGCTTGAGCAGCGGCTCGATGTTGTAACCCCCCTGCATGGTACCCAGCAGCTCAATGGCACGCTCGGCACTCAGGATTGGAGAAGTGGCACTGCCACTGGCAATGGCATCGAGGAAACCGGCTTTGACATAAGCGGCTTCATCCACACCAGGGGGAATACGGTTTTCCAGCAGATCCAGGATAAATTGTTCTTCGCCAGCAGGTGGATTTTTTACCAGTTCAACCAGTTCGGCAACCTGATGGGCATCCAGCGGTTTGGGGACAACTCCCTCGGCAGCACGCTCTGCGACGTGTTTACGATAAGCTTCTAGCACGGCAACATTCCTCTTTGTTTGGCGCTCTAACGACTGTCCATTCGCCTGCGGGACAGTCCCACAGATTCGACCCTTATTTTCCGCGAAGAAGTATACTACAGCTTTGCAAAAGTATGAATCAGATCACATATGAACCACATCATGCGTGAAGGTAAATTTGTGGGCGCACAATAAACTAATCTCTCACTTTCAATAATGATATTAGACAATAGTTTGAAAATTAATCATTTATCTAAAATATAGCAAATCACTGCTGAAGATTGTTACTGTAATAGCAGTTTGTACTGTACATCCTGATTGACCCATCATTTACCACTTGGCAGCAAAATGGACATTACCATGCAACAACCTCCACTACGGGCCGTTATTTTTGACATGGATGGCGTGCTCATCGATTCAGAACCCATGTGGCAACAGGCGGAATTCAACATATTGGGCGCGCTCGGACTGCCGGTCACCCCGGAGGCCATTGCCCAAACCACCGGCTTGCGCATTGATGAGGTGGCACAATACTGGCAGCAGCGTTGTCCGGCGCAACACCTGCAAAGCCGCGATATTGAAGATGATATTATTGCCGAGGTGATCCAGTCCATCCGCCGGGACGGCCAGGCCATGAGCGGTGTAAGCCATGCCCTGCAAGCCTGCCGCCTGCAGGGATTAAAAGTGGGGCTGGCCACATCCTCATCCAGCGACATTATTGAGGCAGTACTGGAAAAACTCCACATCCGCGACGCATTTGATGCCATCCAGAGCGCTGAAAGCCTGCCCCTTGGCAAGCCCCACCCGGAGGTGTACCTGCGCTGCGCCCAGCGCTTGCAGGTAAACCCTGATGCCTGCCTGGCGGTGGAAGACTCGTTTAACGGCATGATTGCCGCCCGCGCCGCCAAGATGCAGACGCTGGTGATCCCGGCAGAGGTGCAATGGAATGCCGCCCACTGGAGCGCCGCCCAGCATAAACTGCCCAGTTTGCAGGCCCTGCCAGCGCTGCTGGCACAACTTGCCGGCACCCGCGCACCTTAAATTGCCCGTCGTCCGCTAGCCCCGTAACGCGGCAAGGACACCCTTCTAGCAAGTGCAGCCATCAAAACACAACAGCCAGACGGATGTCTGGCTGTTAAATCACGACGCAAGCGGTTCAGGGCCACAGGCAATCCGGCGTTTTACCAGATTTTCACCCGCTGATCCTTTGGCAGGTACTGCTTGTCGGTGGATTTCAAATCAAAGGCTTTATAGAAACCTTCCACGTTGCGCGGGGTGCCCATGGCGCGGAAATGACTGGGTGAATGGGGGTCAGTCAGCAAACGGCGCACCAGCTCTTCATCACGATACTTGCGACGCCATACCTGGGACCAGCCGATAAAGAAACGCTGATCGCCTGTCAGACCATCCAGTACCGGCGCTTCATTGCCGTTCAGGCTCAGATGATAAGAGCGCAGCGCTACGGTCAGGCCACCCAAATCCCCGATGTTTTCCCCCAGGGTCAGCTCGCCATTGACATGTTTGCCCGGCAGCGGCTCAAAAGCGCTGTACTGGGCGGCCAGTGCCTGACCCCGTTTCTGGAACTCTTCACGATCCTTGTCAGTCCACCAGTTACGCAAATTACCATTGCCGTCGTATTTGGCCCCCTGATCGTCAAAACCGTGGCTGATTTCATGGCCAATCACCGCGCCGATGCCACCGTAGTTCACCGCATCGTCAGCATCCATGTTGAAAAACGGCGGTTGCAGGATGGCAGCCGGGAACACGATTTCGTTACCTACCGGGCTGTAATAGGCATTGACGGTTTGCGGCGTCATGTGCCATTCGGTGCGATCCACCGGCTGACCGATTTTATCCAGCATCTTCCGGTATTCGAATTTGGCTGCCCGCTGGTAGTTGCCCACCAGTTCATCCGCCTTGATCTCCAGCTTGCTGTAATCTTTCCACTTGTCCGGATAACCAATCTTGTAGGTGAACTTGGCCAGTTTTTCCTGGGCGGCCTTTTTGGTTTCCGGTGTCATCCATTCCAGTTCATCAATGCTGACTTCAAACCCCTTGATCAGGTTTTTAATCATGCTCTCCATGCGCACTTTGGCTTCGGGCTTGAAGTTGCCGGCCACGTATTCCTTGCCCACCAGCTCGCCAATCACGCCGTCGGCACCATCCACCGCCTGTTTCCAGCGGGGCTGCTGCTGCTCAATGCCCATCAGGGTTTTGCTGTGGAAATCAAAATGCAGATCGGCAAATTGCTGGCTCAGCAATTGGGCATAGCCGTCCACCAGATGGAAGGCAAGATAGTCTTTCCAGGCTGACAACGGGAAAGACTCAAACCCGGCGCCGAACTTTTCAAAGTAAGAGGGCTGGCGCACGATAATCTCTTTGGCGCTGTCGGCCAGACCGCTACCGGCAGCAAAGGCGATGATGTCAAATTTGCCGGTGAGCTGCTGCAACTGGGCCAACGTCATCTTGTTGTAGGCCTTGTTGGCATCACGGGATTCCACCCGGCTCCACTGGTTTTTGGCAATGGACAGCTCGATATTGGCCACATTGGCCGCGGCGTTATCGGCGTGGGCATAACCGGCAGCATGCAGCAGGTCGCGCACATACTGGCGCATGGCCTGACGGTTGGCGTTGAATTTGGCATCGTCTTTCAGATAGTAATCACGGTCTGGTAACGTCAACCCGCTCTGATACAGGTAAACCCCGTACTGGCTGGAATTCTTGGCATCGTTATTCACATAAAAACCAAACGGAATGCGGCTGCCGGAGGTCAGCAGCTTGCCCATCAGTTCGGCAACATCCCCATAGCTGGATGCGGCGGCAATATCGGCCAATTGGGCTTTAAGGGGCGTGATCCCCAGTTGCTCCACGGTGGCGGTATCCATGTAAGCCGTATAGAAATCACCGATTTTCTGCTCAGTGCTGCCATGCACCTTGTTGGGCGTGGCGGCGGCTTTTTCGATAATTTGTTTCAGTGCCGCCTGGCTTTTTTCATACAGGACACTGAATGCCCCATAGTTGGATTTATCGGCGGGAATTTGGGTGCGCTGTAACCATTTTCCGTTAACGCTGTAATACAGGTCGTCCTGAAAACGCACATGAGAATCGAAGTTTTCGGTTTCAATGCCGGAGACTTTTGCCACTGCGGCCTGAGTGTTTGCCGGTGTTGTGGGGTTACTGGCGCAGGCCGCCAATCCCAGGCTCAGGGCGATCCCCAAGGCCAACGTGCTTATTTTATTCATTATGTTTCCACTCTCTCATGTAAAAGGGGGTTACAAGAACAACAACCTATCACCTTAGCATTGCCACCGGTTTGCCAGTAGCCGATTTTTGTAAGGGTTTATGAAAGCTCATGCTAGCCCATGCTAGAAATTCTTGCCGATGAAAATGTACATTGCCCGCTCACCGTCATCGCTAAGCCCCACCCCCAAGGCCGCCGGGCCAAGGGGGGTATTGGTGCCCAGAAAAACGCTGCCCGCATAGATCAGCTCCCCAAGGGACACCTTGCGCCCCACACCCCAGACATTCCCGGCCTCGATACTGGTACCCAAATACAGGGGATAATCTTTCAGTCCCAGGGCATCCCGGCCCAAATCATATTGATAAATAAAAGCGCCAAAGAGCTTTTGTGCGCCGGCAAGGGAGTTTTTATGGTAGCCGGAAAGGTTAAGGAAACCGCCCAAATCTGACACGTAAATGGTAAAGTCCTCATCGCCGCCTTTGCTCACCGACGCATAGGACGCCTTGCCCACAAACGAGTGGTTGCGCACACTGACCACCCCTTTCCAGTCCGCCTGGACTTGCAGCGAGCGATCCGGGCCTGAAATCAGCGCGCCGTTGTATTTTTCTTTACGCCAGAACAGGTTCAGCGTCACCCGGTTCCCGGAGGTGGGAAAACTGATGTTATCCAGCGAATCGTAACCGAATTTGAAATAACCGCCGTAGGTGGTGAAATCGATATCCCCCAAAAAGGCCAGATTGGATAAATGCCCGGAGTCAGCGGTGATCCCAAGCTCCATCATGCCCTGAGGCAAATAGTTGTACCCCAGCCCGAAGTCCACCCGGTGACTGCTGCGATCCAGCTGATAATAGAGCACATTGGCATCAAAGATGTCCCAGTTTTTTTCTTCATACTGGTAACGGGCCCGGCCGTAAAAGGTCTGGTTGCTGTCCAGCGGTTGGTAAAATTCCGTGCCCAGCAGTTTCTCAAACCCCAGCTTGGCTTCATTGCGCCACTCACCGCCGTTTTCGGTGAGATCCGACAGGGTCAGGGCAAAATCCAGCGTCAGCGCCGAGTCCATGGTGAAGTCATCTTCCCAGTTGAAACCGAACTGCAAATAGTTGGGGCCCCAGGATTTCGCCTTGGTGGTGACGGTCAGTATCCGCCCGGCATCCGTGTCTTCGAACTCGGCGCTGACCCTTTCAAACTTATCAAGTGAATACAAACGGTTAATGGCATCATCCAGTTGCTGTTTGTTCACCACGTCACCGGCGTTGATGTCCAGCACCTTGGATAGCATGGAGTGACTGATGTTGGCATCGTTGTGATACACAATCTGGGTGACGGGGCGCTGCACATTATCCAGCCACTGCCGGGCCGTGGTGTGTTTGTGGTGCACATATGCGGCATAAGCCTCGGGGGAAAGCGCCAATGGCTGCAATGATGCCAGTAAGGCTTCGGCGGCGGCTTCACCGGCCACCAGCGCCTGGGGCATATCGGAAAAATCCGTGGTGCTGAGGTTATCAATGTCAGGACGGATCAGCACATCCCGCTCGGTCAGCAGCAACTTTTGCCGCTCGCTGCTGGCCTGGGTCAGCATGGTGGACAGCTGGTTCAGTACCGCCACAGCCCCTTTGAGCTGCTCCTTTTGTACCAGCTCCGAGCCGATATCCACCGCAATCACGATGTCGGCGCCCATGGCTTTGACCACATCCACCGGCATGTTGTTGGCAATGCCGCCATCCACCAGCAACTTGCCGTCGATAATGGCCGGTTGCAGCGCCCCGGGCACGGTGGCCGAGGCCTGCATGGCCTGCACCAGACTGCCTTTGTCCAGTAACACCGGCCGGCTGTTTTCCAGGTTGGTGGCCACCGCCCGGAAGGGAATGGCCAGGTCGTCAAAATCGTCGAACTCTGGCACCAAGCCTATGGTATTGCGATAAAGGCGCGACATGCTCTGCCCCAGCAGCACGCCGCTGGGAGACTGCACCTCGCTGTCGCGCAGCCCCAGGTTCAGCGGAATGTTGTATTGATCCCGGGTCTGTTTGGCGCGATAGGCCAGCTGCTCCCGGGGCACCAGATCCGAATAACCACTGGACCAGTTTTGCTGCATCATCAGGGTTTCTATCTCTTTGGCGCTGTAACCCAGGGCATACATGCCACCCACATAAGCGCCAATACTGGTGCCGGCGACGTAATCCACCGGAATATGGTGCGCTTCCAGCACCTTGAGCACCCCCACATGGGCCGCGCCTTTGGCGCCACCGCCGCTCAACACCAGCCCGATTTTGGGCCGTTCTGCTGCTGTGGCGGCAGCCGTGCCAAACAAGGCACACAACAAGAACAAGGGACACAGAGAAAGGAAACGCCGCAGGAATGATTGCATAGGGGATACGGATACTGTTCAGCAAATGACCGGCTTATCTTAACAGAGAAGCGATATAAAACAGAATCCGCAGCGCCCCGGTGTTGTGGCAAATTTAATAGTACTGTCGCTGGAAATTTTCCAGGGATGTGGGTTTGGCAAAATAATAGCCCTGGATGATGTAACAGCCGCGGCCGAATACCTGCTCCAGCTGTTCCCGGGTTTCCACCCCTTCGGCCACCACGCTCAGTTTCAGGTTGCGGGCCAACTCGATGATACTGCTGACAATGGCTTGATCCGCATTGTTGCTGGCAATGTCCAGCAGGAAGGAGCGGTCGATTTTCAACGTGTTCACATGGAAATTACGCAGGTAAGCCAGTGAAGAATACCCGGTGCCGAAATCGTCAATGGCCACTTCAATATGGTGCTGGCGCAGCTGCTGCAGATGCTCTCTGGCAATGTGCAGCTCTTTCATCAGCACCCCTTCGGTGATTTCCAGCGTCAGCTGTTTGGCCGGCATGCCGGTGCGCTGCAGGGTCTGCAGCACAAACTCGATGAAATCGGGCTGGCGGAAATGCACGGCACTCACATTCACCGAAATGCTGAAGTTTTCATCACTGATTTGCTGGCACAGGCGGGCGCCGTCTTCACATGCCCGTTGCATCACCCAGCGGTCGATATCCACAATCAGGCCGCAGCTTTCTGCCACCTTGATGAACACATCCGGCGGCACGAAGCCGTCTTTGGGATGATGCCAGCGCAGCAGGGCTTCAGCCCCGATGCAGCGATCGTTTTGCAGCAAGTTGTATTGTCCCTGATACCACAGCTCAAACTCGTTGTGCTCAATGGCCCGGCGCAAATCGCCTTCAAGACGCATGTGATACAGCGCCTCGGTATTACGCTCCCGCGAGTAGTACTGGAAATTGCCCCGCCCTACATCCTTGGCGTGATACATGGCCTGATCGGCATTTTTAATCAGGTTTTCCGGCTGCTCCGTATCATCGGGCCAGATGCTGATGCCAATGCTGGTGGAGATGAAAAATTCCCGGCCATACAGCCTGAACGGCTTGGCGATTTGCGACAGCAGCGCATCACACAGGCGGTTAATCAGGTCGATATCACCGGTATTGACCAGAATGACAAACTCATCGCCACCGAAACGGCACAATACCTGCCCATCATCCAGTACCGACTGCAAACGGTTGGCGGCCTCCACCAGCAGCGCATCCCCCATGCTGTGGCCGTAGTAATCATTGACCTGCTTGAAGCGGTCCAAATCGAGAAACATCAGCGCCAGCTTGCTGTTGTCCTTGCTCGCCCGGGAAATGCTCTGCTCCAGCCTCGCGGCAAACAAACTGCGGTTTGGCAGGCCGGTCAGCACGTCATAATTGGCCAGTTTTCGCAGTTCGGCTTCTGACTGTTTGCGCTGAGTAATGTCGGAAAACACTATCACGTAATGGCGCAGCTGCTGAAAACTGTCTTTCATTACGGAGATGTTGAGCCACACCGGGAAACGGCTGCGCTTACGGCTCATCATCTCCCGCTCGCCGGTCCAGGAGCTGCGGGAGGCCAGCAATGAGGCAACCGTGGCCGATGGCCCGTCCCCATCGCTCATCACTGCGTTAATGTGCTTGCCGCGCATCTCCTTGCGGGTGATCCCCACCAGTTTTTCTGCCGCCCGGTTGGCCACTTCTATGCGCTCATTGGCATCTAGGATAAGCACCCCTTCCGAGGTGTTTTCAAACGCCCTTGCCAGCAAGCTCACCTCACTTTCCAGCCGTCTGGTGGCGGTGACTTCACTGTAAATCCCCGCCACTTTTTGCACTTCGCCGCTGCCGCCATCCCAGGCCACCGGCCGCCCTCTTACCTTGACCCAGCCCCAGTTGCCTTCCTGTCGCAGGTAACGGTATTCCACGTCAAAGCTGTCGATTTGCTTGTGCAGCAGCATCTGCCAGCGCTGCTCCACCCGCTGCCGGTCATCCGGGTGCATGGGAAAACCGCCGGAGCGCACAATCACCTGGCGGCTGCCAATGCCCAGCACGTTGCCATGGTTGTCCAGATAAAAGCTGTTATCCTCCCGGTGCCATTCCCACAAATCGGAATCACTGCCCCGCAAGGACTGGCGCAGCCGGTCATCACTTTCCGTCAGCGCCTGATTCACTTTTCGAAAGCGCTTCACCTGCCGATGGCGGTAAATGATGATGCCCGTGAGGGAGGCCAGTAGCGACAGCAGCCACAGCATTCTGAACCAGGTGGTGTCCCACCAGTGAATTTGCACCCGGAACGGAAACACCAATGGGGTTTGTTCCCAGACGCCGTTGATTTTCCCCAGCACCTCCAGGGTATAATCGCCGCCCTCCAGCCCGGCCAGATTGATTTGCGACTGGTTGTCCAGCAGCAGGTAATTGCTGGGCTTCATGCTGCCCGGCTCCCGCAGGCGGTATTTGATGCTGGTGGCGGTATCATCCAGAAAATCGCTGTTGGATAGCTGAAAGCTGATGAGCCGGGCGCCCGGTGCAACCCGCATGCCCGGATGGGGCATCATGCTCACTTGGGTGTTATTGTCGTAATACACCGCCACCGACTCCATCACCACCCCCACATGGGCGATGCGATTTTTCATGGCGGCCACATCCAGCAGCATCACCCCTTCCGGGGTGCCCACGTACAGGCCTTTCCCTGGCTGGTAAGCCACTGCGCCCTCATTAAGCTCCTGGGCAATGAAGCCGTCGCTGCGGCCCACCACCGCAATCTCGCCGCTGGCCTTGTTTTGGCGGATAATCTGCTTGGGGCAACCCACAATCCGAAAATCCCCCACATCCTTTACAAAATACACCCCGGGACATTCCACCTGCCATTGCTGGTTGAGACTGCGAACGTGAGAGGTTTTGGCATTGAATTCCAGCACGCCCTGGGTGCGGGTGCCCAGCCAAAACAGCTGATCGTCCACCTGCAGGATACTGGTCACCATGGCGGTTTTGAGAAAGTCACTGCCCACCTCAATCACCCGCTGGAATTGGCCATCGTCGGCAAAATGCCCCAGAAACTTGTTGCCGCCGGTCCATAACCTTTTTTGTTTATCCTGATACAGTGACAATACCGCCAACCGTTCTCGGGACGCGCTAAAACCGGGCAACTCCACCCGCTGCATCGGGCCACCGGGCACCCAGTGGTGCAGACCATGATTACTGGCAATCCACCAGTTGTCCTGGTCATGGAGCACATTGAATATCACCACGTGTTCCAGCGCGCCATGGGGGCGATCAGGGGTCACCAGCCGCTGTCCTTTGCCCGAGTGCTGATCCAATTCAAACAAGCCGTTGCTGGTAGACAATAACCATCTGCCGGGACTGATGGCGTTAATGCCGTAAATGCTGTCGCTGGGCTCCAGCCCCTCAGGCACGAATTTTTCCGATTCATGGGTTTGCAAATTCACCCGGTACAGCGCGCCGTTACTGCCAATCCACAAATCGTCCCGGTCCAGCGTGACCGTCCATACCGTGTCAGTGTCCAGTGAATAAGGCGGGCGGTTGCCGATAATCTCCTTCAGAAAATCCGGGCGGTCGGTCAAAATCGCCAGCGGCGTGCCGGCACCGGCCACCCACAACAGGCCGTGGCTATCCAACAGCAGATGGTTGGGGCTGTCTATGCCCGCACGCTGCTTGAGCTGATCTTTATAGGAAACCGTCCGATGTTCTTCGGGGTAGTATTTCAGCAAGCCCCCGCGAATGGCTATCCATAAGTCCCCTTTGTCATCCTCTACCAACATGCGGCACAAATAGGGCACTTGTGCTATCCGCTGCGGCCGGGATTGGGACAAGTCGAGACGATACAATCCCTCTCTGGAAGAAACCCAGATGCGCTGTTTGCGATCCTGATACACATGGTAATAACGTCCATCGCGGGTATCCCACACATTTGCGGCCAAACGCTCGCCTTGCAAATCGTAAAGATCCAGATGCCGGCGACTCCCCAGCAACAAGCGGCCGTCTTGCAGGCGCAGCAGGTTAGTCCAATTGCCATGCTCGCTTTCCGGCAGGGTAAACAGCACGTCCAGACGGTTGACATCCTGGGACATGCGCCACACTTTGCCTTCGGCCGACAGCAACAGCAAATCGCCACCGGGCAAGGGGCTAATGGCAGTGAGGGCGCCGCCGTCAAACGACGGGAACAGCTGCTTGCTGCCCAAACGCTTGAAGGTGTTGTCATGAATATTGTAAAGGTAGGTGTTGCGCTCGGTAACCGTCAGCAGGTGCTGCTGATCCACATTGCGCACCAGCAGGAAAAACTCTTCCTCCAGCCGGGAGTGGGTTTCGGATTTGTCTATCCGCCGCACCACGTTGTTGCTGACCCGGTACAACCCCTGTTCGGTAGCCAGCCAGACAAAACCGTAGTGATCCACGGTCATGTCGTGAATGGTGGAGTTACCCAAACCGTCCCGGGCGGAAAATACCCGTTGCACCACTTCGCCACCAAAGGCGCGGACACTGCCCAGCAACAGGCTTAAAACACATATCACGATAAAAAAATGCTGTTGTCTGTTCATTCCTGCCAACTGCGGCCATTAGGCCATTACTTACGAACCAAGGGTGATTTATCGGTCAATATCTAACCACGTATTATGTATTAATTTAGGGGTGGGTATCAGTGCATTTGGCCACATATAAGCAAAAACCCGGCAACAATGCCGGGCTTTTATAATTAAACTAAGTAAAGATTATTTCTTTTTGGCCTTGGGGTTTGGCAAATCGGTGATGGAGCCTTCGTACATCTCGGCGGCCAGACCAACAGACTCGTGCAAGGTAGGATGCGCATGGATGGTCAGCGCGATATCTTCTGCATCGCAACCCATTTCCACGGCCAGACCGATTTCGCCCAGCAGTTCACCGGCATTTACCCCAACCAGGGCGCCGCCAATGATGCGGTGGGTTTCTTTATCGAAAATCAGTTTGGTCATGCCTTCACTGGCTTCAGAGGCAATTGCGCGGCCACTGGCAGCCCAAGGGAATACGGCAGTTTCGTAAGCCAGCCCCTGTTCTTTTGCCTGTTTTTCAGTCAGGCCAACCCATGCCACTTCCGGATCGGTATACGCAATGGATGGGATAACTTTTGGATCGAAGAAATGTTTCAGGCCTGAAATCACTTCAGCGGCCACATGGCCTTCATGCACCCCTTTGTGTGCCAGCATTGGCTGACCCACAATGTCGCCCACGGCAAAAATGTGCGGCACGTTGGTGCGCATCTGCTTGTCAACATTGATAAAGCCGCGTTCGTCAATTTTCACGCCCGCCTTGTCTGCATCAATCAGCTTGCCGTTAGGGGTACGGCCAATGGCCACCAGCACCGCGTCATAACGCACGGCTTCTGCCGGTGCAGACTTGCCTTCCATGGTGACATAAATGCCGTCTTCACGGGCTTCTACCGCGGTCACCTTGGTTTCCAGCATCAACTTGAACTTCTTGTTGATCTGCTTGGTGAAGTTTTTCACGATATCCTTGTCAGCGGCAGGGATAACCTGATCGAACATTTCCACCACTTCAATGTCGCTGCCCAGGGCAGAATAAACCGTGCCCATTTCCAGGCCGATGATGCCACCGCCCATGACCAGCAGTTTGCCGGGCACTTCTTTCAGGGCCAGCGCATCGGTAGAGTCCCAGATACGGGGATCTTCATGGGGAATGAATGGCAACTGGATGGTACGGCTACCGGCAGCGATGATGGCGTTGTCAAAGTTGACGATGGTTTTGCTGCCATCTTCCGCGCTGACTTCAATGCTGTTGGGGCCGGTGAATTTACCCAAGCCGTTCACCACCTTTACCTTGCGCATTTTGGACATGCCGCCCAAGCCGCCGGTCAACTGGCTGATCACCTTCTCTTTGAAACCGCGCAGCTTGTCAATGTCGATTTGCGGTTCACCGAACGTGATGCCGTTTGCTGCCATGTGTTTGGCTTCTTCAATCACTTTGGCAACGTGCAGCAGTGCCTTGGAAGGAATACAACCCACATTCAGACATACACCGCCAAGGGTGCTGTAACGTTCAACAATCACTGTTTCCAGACCCAGATCCGCTGCACGGAAAGCGGCTGAATAGCCTGCAGGGCCGGCACCTAATACCACAACCTGTGTTTTGATTTCGTTACTCATTTTTTCCTCTGATTTAGTTCAGTCCATCGGGACAGCCAGCCCAACCTTGGAGCCTTCAGCCACTAGAGCATCTTGAAAGTGGCTGCATTTTAACCTTTACATGACCTTGATCACAATAAAACATGGGCTGACCCTGTCAGGTCAGCCCATCGGTTTACATAATCAGGGTACGGATGTCGGATAAATAGCCAGACAAAGTAACGCTGAAACGTGCAGCCAGCGCGCCATCAATCACCCGGTGATCATATGACAGTGACAGCGGACACATCAGCCGTGGCACAAATTCCTTGCCGTTCCATTTAGGCTTCATCTCGGATTTGGAAACCCCAAGAATGGCCACATCCGGATAGTTCACGATAGGGGTAAAGGCTGTACCGCCAATGCCGCCCAGACTGGAAATGGTAAAGCAGCTACCCTGCATGTCGGCAGCTTTCAGCTTGCCTTCGCGGGCTTTTACCGACACTTCGGCCAGCTCCAGCGACAACTCGGTCACCGACTTCTTGTCCACATCACGGAACACGGGCACCACCAGGCCGTTGGGCGTATCTACCGCCACACCAACGTGATAGTACTTCTTGCGGATCAGCGATTCGCCATCAGCACTCAAGCTGGCATTGAATGTAGGGAAATCCTGCAGGGTTTTCGCTACCGCTTTCATCATGAACACCAACGGGGTGAACTTGATGTTCTGCTTTTTCTTGGCTGCCAGTTCATTTTGCTGTTTGCGGAACGCTTCCAGCTCAGTGATGTCCGCTTCGTCAAACTGGGTCACATGGGGGATGGTTACCCAGTTGCGATGCAGGTTGGGGCCGGAAATTTTCTGAATGCGGGTCAGCGGCACTTCTTCCACTTCACCGAACTTGCTGAAATCCACCTTCGGCGCATCAATCACCTGCAGGCCGTTACCGCCTACGGAAGTGGCTACCGAGGCTTTTGGCCGGGACAACTCATAACGCACATATGCCTGTACATCTTCTTTGAGGATGCGGTTTTTGCGTCCAGTACCTTTTACCTGAGACAGGTCCACCCCGAACTCCCGCGCCAAACGGCGCACGGAAGGCGATGCGAACACCACACCGGCAGCCGGTTTCACCACGGCATTAGGGTGGAAAGGCACGGGTGGACGATGGGGCTCCTGAGCAGCCACTGGCGCAGCAGCGGGCGCAGGCACCGCGTTCTGTTGGGGTGCGGCTTCAACCTTGGCAGGCGCGCCTTGCACTTCTACCTTGGCAATCAGGCTGCCTTCAGAAACCTTGTCACCCACCTGCACCAACAGCTGGGTAATTTTCCCGGCAACCGGTGCGGGCACTTCCATGGTGGCCTTGTCGGTTTCCAGGGTGATAAGTCCTTGGTCCAGGGTGATTTCATCACCCACAGCCACCAGCAGCTCAATCACGTCCACGTCTTTGGCATCGCCAATATCCGGCACCTTGATGTCCTGCACGGATGAAGCGGCCGCCGCTGCACTGGCAACTCCGGTGTCAGCAACCGCATCAACGGCTGGGGCAGCAGCGCTGCCGGCAACTTCCAGCAGCAATACCAGAGAACCCTCTGACACCTTGTCACCCACTTTTACCTTGAGTGACTGTACCACCCCGGCAACCGGTGCCGGTACGTCCATGGTGGCCTTGTCGGTTTCCAGGGTGATCAGGCCGTCATCGGCCTCAATGCTGTCCCCTTCTTTCACCAGCAGCTCAATGATGTCCACATCTTTGGCATCACCAATGTCCGGTACGGTGACTTCAATCACCTGGCTGGCACCTGTGGCCGGCGCAGCAGGGCTGGCGGCTACGGGAGCGGCAACGGGCTCAGGCGCACTCGGGGCAGCAGCTTGAGGCGCGGCTTCAACGGCAGGGGCGCTGGTTTCAGCGCTGCCTGCGGCGGCCATCATGGCAATCAGGGTGCCTTCTGACACCTTGTCACCCACGGCCACTTTGATTTCTTGCAGCACCCCGGCAAAAGGTGCCGGGATGTCCATGGTTGCCTTGTCGCTTTCAACGGTAAGGATGGCATCCTCAGCGGCAAGCTCGTCGCCTACGCTGGCGCAGATCTCAATCACCTGCACTTCATCTCCGCCAATATCGGGCACCAGTACTTCTTTTAAATCTGCCATTCTGTTTCCCTCTTACGCGAACAGTGGGTTGATCTTGTCTGCATCAATACCGTACTGGGCAATTGCCTTGGTCAGTACGTCTACCGGCATGTCACCCCGATCCACCAGGGATTTCAGCGCGGCAATCACAATGTAGGTGGCATCCACTTCAAAGTGGTGACGCAAGTTGGCGCGGCTGTCGCTGCGGCCAAAGCCATCGGTACCCAGTACCCGGTAATCGGTAGGCACATAACCACGCAGCTGTTCGCCGTACAGTTTCATGTAATCGCTGGCGGCAATGGCCGGTGCGTCCTGGCTCAGTACGCTGGCAACATAAGGCACTTTGGCGGTTTCGGCAGGATGCAGCATGTTCCAGCGTTCACATTCCTGGCCATCGCGGGTCAGTTCGTTAAAGCTGGTGACACTGAATACGTCCGCACTCACGCCATAATCTTTGGCCAGTGCCTGGGCGGCTTTGCGCACCTCTTCCAGGATGGTGCCGCAACCCAGCAGCTGCACCTTGCCTTTACCGGAACCGGCAACGCTTTCCAGTTTGTAGATGCCTTTCACGATGCCTTCTTCCACACCTTCCGGCATGGCAGGCTGTACGTAGTTCTCGTTCATGGTGGTGAGGTAGTAGAAGACATCTTCCTGTTCTTCACCATACATGCGGCGGATACCGTCCTGCACAATCACGGCAATTTCATAACCGTAAGTGGGGTCGTAGCTGATGCAGCTTGGAATGGTATTGGCCAGAATGTGGCTGTGACCATCCTGATGCTGCAAGCCTTCACCGTTCAGTGTGGTACGGCCGGAGGTGCCGCCCACCAGGAAGCCGCGGGCACGCAGGTCACCGGCAGCCCAGGCCAAATCGCCAATGCGCTGGAAACCGAACATGGAGTAATAGATATAGAACGGGATCATCGGGGTATCGTTCACCGAGTAACTGGTGGCCGCAGACACCCAGGATGACATGGCACCCAGCTCGTTAATCCCTTCTTGCAGTACCTGGCCGGATTTGTCTTCACGGTAGTAAGCGACCTGATCCTTATCCTGCGGCACGTATTTCTGGCCTTCGTGGGCGTAAATCCCCACCTGACGGAACAGCCCTTCCATACCAAAGGTACGGGCTTCGTCAGGAATGATCGGCACAACGCTCTTGCCAATGTTCTTGTCTTTGAGCAGTGCGGTCAGTACCCGCACAAAAGACATGGTGGAGGACACTTCACGGCCATTGGAGCCTTTAATCACCGAGTCAAAAATCTTCAGTGACGGAACGGTCAGATCCTGGCTGAATTTCTGGCGACGGGATGGCAGGTAACCGCCCAGCGCTTCACGACGGGCCTTGAGGTATTTGACCTCTTCTGAATCCGCCCCGGGATGATAAAACGGCACTTCGTCCAGTTTGTCATCGGCAATCGGGATATTGAAACGGTCACGGAAGTAACGGATGGACTCCACATCCATTTTCTTCACGTTATGGGCAATGTTCTTGCCTTCGCCGGCATCTCCCAGCCCGTAACCCTTGACGGTTTTGGCCAAAATGACGGTAGGACGGCCCTTGGTTTTCTTGGCATGATCCAACGCGGCATAGATTTTCACCGGATCATGGCCACCACGGTTCAGGCGCCAGATGTCGTCATCCGACATGTTGGACACCATCTCGGCGGTTTCCGGATATTTGCCGAAGAAGTGCTCACGGGTCCAGGCGCCGCCTTTGGCTTTGCAGTTCTGGTATTCGCCGTCAACGGTTTCTTCCATCAGCTGCAGCAGTTTGCCGCTGGTATCCCGGGCCAGCAATGGATCCCAGTAACGGCCCCAAATGACCTTGACCACTTCCCAGCCGGCGCCGCGGAATTCACCTTCCAGTTCCTGGATGATTTTGCCGTTACCACGTACCGGGCCATCCAGACGCTGCAGGTTACAGTTGATGATGAACACCAGGTTGTCCAGCTCTTCACGGGCCGCCAGGCCAATGGCACCCAGCGCTTCCGGCTCATCCACTTCACCGTCGCCAAGGAAGCAGTAAACGGTCTGTTCGGAACAATCCTTAATGCCGCGGTCGGTCAGGTATTTCAGGAAACGTGCCTGATAAATGGCCTGAATCGGCCCCAGCCCCATGGATACGGTGGGGAACTGCCAGTAATTGGGCATCAGTTTTGGATGGGGATAAGAAGACAACCCCTTGCCGTCCACTTCCTGACGGAAGTTGGCCAGTTGCTCTTCGCTCAGGCGCCCTTCCAGGAAAGAACGGGAGTAAATCCCCGGTGCGATATGCCCCTGGAAATACACCAAATCGCCACCGTCTTTATCGTTGGGGGCGCGGAAAAAATGATTGAAGCACACATCATAGATAGTGGCGCTGGAAGCAAAACTGGAAATATGGCCACCAAGCTCCAGATCCTTTTTGGAACCGCGCAGCACCATGGCCAGTGCGTTCCAGCGGATAATGGCGCGGATACGACGTTCCAGCCCCTGATCCCCCGGCATCTGCGGCTCCTGCCCAGCGGGGATGGTGTTTACATATGCGGTGGTTGCTGAGTAAGGCAAGTAAGTCCCGTTACGACGCGCCTTATCAATCAGCTTTTCCAACAGGAAATGTGCCCGTTCAGGTCCTTCCTGTTCCAGCACCGCTTGCAGGGCATCCAGCCACTCCTGAGTCTCTAATGGATCCAAGTCTTGTAGCATATTTTCAGACATGACACTGTCCTTATCTATACATGATAAAAAAGTAATGATTACGGTGTCCTCAGCGCATAACGCCCGGATTACACACCGCTCTTCACGCGGCGCAGACTACGCTGCAACCGACTGTCTTCCTCCCTTACCGACAACATGACCTCCTCGATGTAACTCAAGTGTTCATTAGACGCTTCAAGCGCGGCGGCAGGATCGCGGCGAACGATGGCAGCAAGCAATGCCCGCCGGTGCTCGTTAGCCATGGTGGTGGCTTCTTCCCGTCGGGTCAGAAGCTCCAGGTTTTCGGCCACATTTTTATGCAGCACGGTGGTTAAACTCAGTACCAGATGCAGCATCGCCATGTTATGGGAGGCTTCTGCCACCATCCGGTAAAAATCAACAATGGCGCTGGCCTGTTCGATGATGCAGGTGGCATGCTCCACCCGCTCAATGCATTCCCGCAGATTTTGCATGTCGGTATCGGTACCCCGCAGGGCGGCAAAATAGGCCATCATCCCTTCGGTGGCATGACGAAACTCCAGCAAGTCGTACTGACTTTCACGGTCATGTTGCATCAGCTCCACAATAGGGTCGGCCAGGCTCTGCCACAGTTGCTGCTTAACATAAGTGCCACCGCCCTGGCGGCGCAGCAACAATCCTTTGGCTTCCAGTTTCTGGATGGCTTCTCTCAGGGATGGACGGGAAACTTCGAACTGCAATGCCAGTTCACGTTCAGGAGGGAGTTTTTGACCCGGCTGCAAGCTGCCTTCAAGAATCATCTGCTCCAGTTGATTCATGATAACGTCAGAAATTTTTGGCTGACTGATTTTGCTATAAGCCATATGTACACTCAGCTCCACGTTGTCAATTGGTCTTACCAATTTAGTCTGGGTGAGCGCACTTTAACAAATCACATTTTCAATGTCTAGATAGTGATCTGAGTCAATTTAACTCACAATATGTGAGCATAGCCTAAATAACAATGAGTTGACATCTGGCTATTAGCCAAAGGTCTAATACCAAAAGCCGTTTTTAGCTGAAATCGCGCACAATCATCCGCCATTCACGGCGTTAACGCACCAAGCCGAAAATGGTCAGCAACGACAATAAGGTTAATAACAACACAAAGTTACGCTTGCTTAACGCCAGCAGCGCCAGGGTGGAACGCACACATACCGGCGCGTTGTTGTCTTCCGGCATCACTTCAGCCGCCATGGCAACTTGTGTAATGATTTTGCGGGGCTTGCAGCGCCAGTCCAGCGCCAACTCGCGCCAGCGGCCAAAACCGCTGGAAAACTGCCCGCAAAACACATAGCCCAGCGCCACCAGCCGCACCGGCAACCAGTCCAGCAGATACAGCAACTCCGGCAGCAGCGGCCACGGGGCATTTTGGCGTTTGCGCTCCTCGGCAAAAAAGCGCACGGTGCAGTACAGCACCACGCCTACCGGCCCGAACAGAATCAAGAACAGCGCTACCGCCGCGTAATAGCGGTAATTGATCCACGCCGCCATCTGCCCCACGCTGGCGCCCAGCGCTTTTTCGCTTACTGCGCTCAAGCAGGCGCTGCAGTCCAGCTCCCTGGCATACAGATAGCAGGCCTCGGTATCACCGCGACAGGCCGCCTGCATGTAATGTTTAAACACCGCCCGCTGATGCTGATGGGAAAAACACACCGTGGCAAACGCCACCCAAACCAGCAAGGTGGGCAAACCAAACAGCCAATCGCCACATACCCACAGCAATACCGCCACACTCACGGCGGGCAGCAATAGCGCCAGCAACACGCCAACGGCCGACTGCAACAAAGTACCGGCAAACAGCTGCTGCTGATACCAGCGCAAGCCGTTATCCAGTTGCAGCGCATCCGGCAGCAGTTTCAGCCGCTCCACCATAATTGCCACCAACAGGGAAAACAGTGCCATGAGTCTCTCCAGTTCCGTTTCCGGTTATCGATTCAAACCGCCGCCAGATACCGCTGCCAGTCAAATCCCGCGCCGGGATCGGTTTTGCGTCCGGGGGCGATGTCGCTATGTCCCACAATACGGGTTTTCTCAAGCATAGGATAGATTTGCATCAATTCTCGGGTAAGTTGTTGTAACCGTTCGTACTGGGCAGTGGTAAAACCCGAGTTGTCCGTGCCTTCCAGCTCAATGCCCAGAGAAAAATCATTGCAGCCTTCGCGCCCCGCAAAACAGGACACCCCCGCATGCCAGGCGCGCTTGTCGCAAGAAACGAATTGCAACAGCTCCCCATCCCGACGGATGAAAAAATGCGCCGACACCTCCAGCCCTTCAAGCGCGGCAAAACTGGCATCAGCCGTACAATCCAGTTGCCCCAAAAACAGCTGTTCAATATAAGGCAGCCCAAAACAGCCGGCCGGCAAACTGATGTTGTGGATTACCAGCAGGCTCACCTCTGCCTGAGGCCGCTCATTAAAATGGGGCGACGGACACCGCCGCGCCCGGCCATACCAGCCGTCAAACCAATCCTTAATCACTTTGTGCCGCTCCGCTGCCCTGTGGGCCACCCGCACAACCTGCCTGGGGCAGTCATGCCAAATGAATGCTGCTCAACACTTTACCAGCTCATCAGGCGTGGGCAAGCAAAAGCCTCAAGCCGCCTTTCCCATGCGCTGGCAACCGCAGATAAAACCACCACTGGCACCCTGCTCAGGCGCTAAGTGATGTGCTAATCTTGCTAACAGCATTCATCAGTCAACTATGCAGGAAAACCATGCTGGAAAACGATATTCGTGTCAGTGTCAAAGCCGCGCTGGATGAAGACCTGGGCCATCTTGACGTTGCAGAGGGGGACATTACCGCCCTGCTTATTCCGCCGCAGCAATATGGCGAGGCCACCCTCATTACCCGTGAAGAAGGGGTTTTCTGCGGCAAGGCCTGGGCCGAGCAGGTGTTCAAGCAGCTCGACAGCAACGTGGTGCTGCACTGGCATGTGGATGACGGCGACTGGCTGCTGCCCAACCAGCTGTTGTGTGAACTCTCCGGCCCCGCCAGAATCCTGCTCACCGGCGAGCGCACCATGATGAATTTCATCCAGACCCTGTCCGGCGTGGCCACCCTCACCAAAATCTATCACGACAAACTGGCCGGCACCCACTGCCAGCTGCTGGACACCCGTAAAACCCTGCCGGGGCTGCGCACCGCACAAAAATATGCCGTCACCTGTGGTGGCGGCAAAAACCACCGCATCGGGCTGTTTGATGCATTCTTGATTAAAGAGAACCACATCATGGCCTGCGGCGGCATTGCCAAGGCCATTGCCACGGCCCGCACCCTGCGCCCCCACAAACCGGTGGAGGTGGAAGTGGAAAACCTGCAAGAGCTGCAACAGGCGCTGGAAGCCGAGGCCGATATCGTGATGCTGGACAACTTCAATGTGAGCGACATGCTAAGCGCCGTGGCGCTGAACCAGCGCTATATTGAACAGCAAAAAGGCGCCAAGCTGGAGGTGTCTGGCAATGTGACCCTGGAAACCATTGGCACCTTTGCCAGCACCGGGGTGGATTACATCTCCGTAGGGGCGCTGACCAAACACCTGCGGGCACTGGACTTGTCCATGCGTTTCAAGGCCGCCCATCCTTAACGCCAACGGCGGTTAACCCCATAAAGCATTAAAAACCATGTGGCGTGACAGTCCATGGCGTGAAAACCCTGACGGACACCAACGCCAGGGGCTGCCCGCCACCTGCCATAAGGAGTGCCACACGCCTTTTATGGCCCTGTCCTTTAATACAGCCCATGGGCCTGCGTGCCACCTTAAAAATTTAACAATTTTGCAACGCCTGATTTTTGACACTTGCAGCGGGGTTGACACCCCCGCCATCACTGCCAGATAAACGTCTCCAGCCCCTGTGCTGGCAAGGGTTGGCAGCATCAAATATTCCTTAAAAACACCTAAAAAAACCCTCTGGGTTATTTTCATCCATTTCACAATGTACTAACTTTTAGCTGTGGCATGATGGCGCTTATGGCCAACAGCCCAGTGGCGGATGCCCTTGAATGGCGGCAATGGATGTTAAATCCGGTTAAATGGTGCCAAAAAATAGGCACATGGTATGATTTACCGGCAAGGCTGTCGCATTATTTACATAATTTTAAGGGTATCCTGATAACGTTTTGGGCGGTTAGCCATAAACGACCTTTAACAATACTTTAAATGACTAATGTACTGCGGCGGCAGTTACACGGCTTGACTCCAACCCGGCGCCCGTTCATTAACACCGCACTTGCGGTGATGGTGAATTAACAAAACTCAGGGTATGATAATGCCGGCTCAAACAGGGAAGTGCGTTCAGGTAAGGCAAACCGCGGCTCAAGCCATGGTGTTACCCGACGCGTTGCACGGCAAGGCAGCCTGCAAGATGGGAGTTCAAGCAACCGGTGATGTTCGCTAGGTTCCGTATCTTGCGTTGCGGCTGATGCCTTCTGGCATGCAGCCTCACCAACGAGAGGGAACTCTGCGGCGCAACCCTGATAAGTGATACCGCATCAGTATTAAACGGAGAGAGATATGAAAGGTATGAAACACAACACCCAGGGCTTTACCCTGATCGAACTGATGATCGTCGTGGCGATTATCGGCATTCTGGCCGCCATCGCGCTGCCTGCTTATAAAGACTATATCACCAAAGCTGAGGGTGGTTCATCAATGAAGGCTATCACAGCCTTTTCCCAAAAAATCCAAGCATGTATCCAGACCGGCGTAGGATGTGATGGCACTCCTAATGCTTTAGCAGCTGAAATTAAGAAGAATCCAAAACTTAAAGCTTCTGTAGAGCCTGTTTTAGATACGGCAGTAACGCTAACTTGGACAGGGAATAAATGTAAATTGACAGCAGAGTTTGCAGATGATGGTGGAGTAGAATTTACTTCTGTAGGGATTAATACTGATGATACTGAAATCTGTCAAAAAGGGGCCGGATTATTTACTGAAGCGGCCGCCCCAACAAATCCATAACTTTTACTAACTAATAATGCCCACTACTGGCCTCCATCTCGGATTATCCACGCTGTTCATCCGTAAGGGACTGCTCGATGAGAGCCGTCTCGCGGAGGCCATTGCCCTGTCGCGCAAGCACAAGGCATCGCTGGTCACCACCCTGGTGGTCAGCAAAATGTTATCGGCCCGCACCATTGCCGAGCTGTGTTATGAAGAGTACGGCACGCCGCTGCTGGATTTGGCCGAGTTTGACATTGCCAGCATTCCGGAAGAGTTTTTAAACCGCAAGCTGATTGAAAAACACCGCTGCCTGCCACTGTTCAAGCGCGGCAGCCGCCTTTACATTGCCACCTCCGACCCCACCAACATCACCGCGCTGGAGGATTTCCAGTTCAGCGCTGGGCTCCATGCCGAAGCCATACTGGTGGAGGAAGACAAGCTTTCCCGCGCCATCGACAAGGTGCTGGAAGAGGATTTAAGCGCCCTTGACCTTAGCGGCATAGATGAAGACGCGCTGGCAGACATTGAAGTTGCCGATTCGGACAAACGCCGTAATGAGGATAATGATGACAGCGCCGATGACGCACCCATTGTCATCTATGTGAACAAAATCCTCACCGATGCCATTCGCAAGGGCGCCTCTGACCTGCACTTTGAGCCTTATGAAAAACGCTATCGCATCCGTTTTCGCATTGACGGCATTTTGCATGAGGTGTCCAACCCCCCCATTAATCTGGCCTCGCGCATTTCGGCGCGGCTCAAGGTGATGTCCAAGCTGGACATTGCCGAGCGGCGCCTGCCGCAAGATGGCCGCATCAAGATGAAGCTGTCGCGCAACAAGAGCATTGATTTTCGTGTCAGCACCCTGCCCACCCTGTGGGGCGAAAAAATCGTGATGCGTATTCTGGACTCCTCCTCGGCGCAGCTGGGCATTGACAAGCTGGGCTATGAAGAAGACCAGAAGCAGGCTTACATGGAGATGCTCGCCCGCCCCCAGGGGATGATTCTGGTGACCGGCCCCACCGGCTCCGGCAAAACCGTGTCGCTGTATACCGGACTTAACATTCTCAATACGGAAGAGCGCAACATCTCCACCGCCGAAGACCCGGTGGAAATCAACCTGGAAGGGGTGAACCAGGTTCAAATCAACATCAAGGCCGGGCTCACCTTTGCCTCGGCGCTGCGCTCGTTTTTGCGACAGGACCCGGATGTGGTGATGGTGGGGGAAATCCGCGATCTGGAAACCGCCGAAATCGCCATCAAGGCGGCGCAAACCGGCCACTTGGTGTTATCCACCCTGCATACCAACTCGTCATCGGAAACCCTCACCCGCTTGCTGAACATGGGCGTGCCCGGCTATAACATTGCCAGCTCGGTCAACCTGATTATTGCCCAGCGCCTGGCGCGCCGCCTGTGTGTGGAGTGCCGTCAGCCAGAGGAAATCCCCGAGCACGAACTGTTAAAACTGGGGTTTAGCCAGGCCCAAATCCAGCAAGGCTTTACCGTATACAAACCCTGCGGCTGCGAGCACTGCTCCGGCGGTTACAAGGGACGGGTGGGCATTTATGAGGTGCTGAAAATGTCCGATGAAATTGCCCGCATCATCATGGAAGGGGGTAATTCGCTGCAAATTGCCCAAAAGGCCAAGGCGCAGGGCATGCGCGATTTGCACCAATCCGGGCTGCTTAAAGTGATTGAAGGGGTTACCAGTATTGCCGAGGTTAACCGGGTAACCAGTTACTAACTACACTCATTATCATCCGCTATCACCTGTCGGGCGCTGAGGAAAACGATTATGGCTACCGCAACTGCTACCCGTAAAACGGCCAAAAAAGCAAAAGACAATAAAGCGCCAAAAATTTTCACCTTTCAGTGGCAGGGCATCAACCGCGACGGTAAAAAAACCAGCGGGGAACTGCGTGGTGCCAACATCACCGAGATCAAGACCCAACTGAAAAGCCAGGGCATTATCCCCAAAAAGGTGGTGAAAAAATCCGCCGGACTATTCAGCAGCGAAAACAAGAAAATCAAGCCGATGGACATTGCGGTCATCACCCGCCAGATTGCCACCATGCTGTCGGCCGGGGTACCGCTGGTGACCAGCATTGATTTGGTGGGCCGCGGCCATGAAAAACCCAAAATGCGCCAACTGCTGGGCACCATTCTGGCCGACGTGCAATCGGGCATCCCCTTATCGGAAGCGCTGCGGCCACACCGGGTGTATTTTGACGACTTGTACGTGGACTTGGTAGCCGCCGGCGAGCACTCTGGCGCACTGGATTTGGTATTTGACCGCATTGCCACCTATCGGGAAAAATCCGAAGCGCTGAAATCCAAAATCAAAAAGGCGATGTTCTACCCGGCCGCAGTGGTGGTGGTGGCCATTGCGGTAACCGCGCTGCTGCTGCTGTTTGTGGTGCCCCAGTTTGAAAGCATTTTTGCCAGTTTTGGCGCCGAGCTGCCGGCCTTTACCCAGATGATCATCAACATTTCCCGTTTCTTGCAAAGCTCCTGGTATCTGTTTCTTGCAGGCATTGTGGCCAGCATCTGGCTGTTTGTAAGAGCGCACCGCAACTCGCAAAAGTTCCGCGACAAAATTGATGAAGCCGTGCTGAAAATTCCGCTGATTGGCCCCATTTTGCATAAAGGCGCCATGGCCCGTTTTGCCCGCACGCTGGCCACCACCTTTGCCGCCGGGGTGCCGCTGATTGAAGGGCTGGAGTCTGCCTCCGGCGCCGCCGGCAATGCAGTATACCGCAAGGCGCTGATGCAGGTGCGCACCGAGGTGATGGCCGGGATGCAGATGAACGTGGCCATGCGCACCACCCGGCTGTTTCCTGACATGCTGATCCAGATGGTGATGATTGGTGAAGAGTCCGGCTCGCTGGATGACATGCTCAACAAGATTGCCAACATTTATGAAATGCAGGTGGATGATGCGGTGGATGGCCTGTCCAGCCTGATTGAGCCCTTGATGATGGTGGTGATTGGCGGCTTGGTGGGCAGCCTGATTATTGGCATGTACCTGCCCATCTTCCAACTGGGCAATGTGGTGAGCTAATCCCCTGGCGCTGGCGGTTTCTTTTGCCCCACGCCTTGCGTTAGCATGCTAACGACAGCGCACTTGAACCAAGTTGGCTCGCCTGAGTGCGCAACTTTTGGCTGGCGGCACTGCCACCGGCTGTTACTGACAACACCTACAATACAGCGGTCGACATGTCTGAGTTTCTTATGCTTATGGGCCAGTATCCCTGGCTGTTTATCTCGCTAGCCTTTGTTTTTGCCGCCGTTATCGGCAGTTTTATCAACGTGGTGATCTATCGCCTGCCGGTCATGCTCAAACGGGAATGGCAGCAGGAGTGCGAGGAATACCTGGCACACTACCAACCCGAGGCCTTCAAGCTGCTGCGCAGCAAGCAATTGCTAAAGCCCATTGACAACCTGCCGGCCAAATTCAATCTGTTGCTGCCGGGCTCTGCCTGCCCCCAGTGCCAGCACCAGATTAAACCCTGGCATAACCTGCCCATGGTGGGCTGGCTGTGGCTGCGGGGCAAATGCGCCAATTGCCAGCAACCCATCTCAGTGCGCTATCCCCTATTTGAACTGCTAAGCGCCCTGTTGGTTGCCGTGGCGGCCTGGCATTTCGGCCCTACCTGGCAATTTGCCGCAGCGGCGCTGTTAACCTTTGCCTTGCTGGCACTGGCGGGCATTGATTTGGATGAGATGCTGCTGCCGGATCAACTCACCCTGCCCGTGCTCTGGTTAGGGTTGGCGGTCAATTACTTTGGCTTGTTCGTGCCGTTGAGTGACGGGGTGATGGGTGCCATTGCCGGTTATCTCAGCTTGTGGTCAGTGTTCTGGCTGTTCAAGCTCATCACCGGCAAGGAGGGCATGGGTTACGGGGATTTCAAGCTGCTGGCGTTGTTGGGGGCCTGGCTTGGCTGGCAGATGCTGCCGCTGATTATCCTGTTGTCATCATTGATTGGCGCGGTTGTGGGCATCTCCATGATGCTGTTGAAAAACATGCAGCGTAACAATCCCATCCCCTTTGGGCCGTACTTGGTGATGGCCGGCTGGATAGCGCTTGTCTGGGGGCAAGATATTGTCCGCTGGTATCTGGGAGGCTGGTAATGTCCCGTTACATTGTGGGCCTCACCGGCGGGATTGGTTGCGGCAAAACCACCATTGCCAATCTGTTTGCCGAGCAGGGCGTGGCCATTATTGATGCAGATGTGATTGCCCGCGACGTGGTGGCACCCGGCTCCCCGGGGCTGGCCCAGATTGTTGGACATTTCGGCAGCCACATGCTCAATGCCGATGGCACGCTAAACCGCCGTCAATTACGGGAGAAGGTGTTTGCCGAGCCCCAGCAGCGGGCATGGCTCAATCAACTCCTGCATCCGATGATCCGCCAACAATTGCTGGCACAGGCCCAGGCTGCCACATCACCTTACGCCATTATGGTGGTGCCCTTATTATTCGAAAACGGATTGGAGTGTCTGGTGGATCACACTTTGGTTATTGATATTGCGACCGAAGCGCAAATCCGTCGAACTATTGACAGGGATCATGTGTCCAAGCAGCAAGTCATTAACATTATTAACAGTCAAATCAGCCGCGAACAGCGTTTGGCCAAAGCAGATGATGTGATTAACAACGAGGGAGATGTTGGATCGCTGAGAACCCAGGTTCTGGCTCTGCATAATAACTATTTAAAACAATCAGAAAAAGCCCAGCAATCCTATGAGTGAACTTGTATTTGAACAACCTTTAAATGAAAAAGTCCGCAATTACCTACGGCTGGAACATCTGGCAGAACAGCTAGACACCCACCTGCAACAGGATCATCAGCAACGCTGTTTTTCCCCGCTGTTGTCGCTGTGTGAACTCAGTGAACGCTGTGATTTTCGCAGTGAACTGCTGCAAGACATCAACAAATTACTGATGCACCTGAAAACGCCAGCTGTGCAGGCATCGCTCTGTCAGCACCAGTGGCAGTTTTTTCAGGAACAACTCACCCTTGCAAGGGAACTGTTGCAACACCCGGAGCGCCCCGGCGTACAGCTCAAGCGCAACCGTTTTCTGGCCACCATCCGCCAAAAGCTCACCATGGCAGGCACTTGCTGCAATTTTGATCTGCCCCAACTGCAATACTGGCTGGCACAACCCTGGGATGAAAGACAGCAACAGTACCAGCAATGGGTGTCTCACTTCCATTGCCTGCTGCATCCCATCAGCCTGTTACTGCAATTCACCCGCATGAGCAGCGAATACCGCCAGGCGGTGGCCCACGCCGGGTTTTATCATGACAACAGCCCCAATAACCTGTCTTTGGTGCGGGTGAAAATGGATGCCAGCGCCGGTTGTTACCCTACCATCAGTGGCCATCGCAACCGCTTTGCCATCCATTTTGTGCAATTTGATCAGCAAAAGCATTCCCAACAAACGGTGCAATTCCTACTGGCGACCTGCAGTTGAAATCATTACCATGGCAGGGGTCACAAGCCAAAACGAGAACCTCATGCCAACGGTTGTAAAATGCCCCACCTGCCAAAAGCCCGTCGAATGGACAACAAATTCCCCATTCCGTCCGTTCTGTAGCGAACGCTGCAAACTCATTGACCTGGGCGAGTGGGCAACTGAAAAATACACCATTCCGGTAAAACCGGAGATCAATCCCCAGCTACTCGATGAACTCGGCTACGATGAAGGCGAGTTTTTCAAAGCACCTGAAAACGATTAAATTCATGACTTCAAATAAACGCGTACATGTTGCGGTGGGCGTAATCATTCGCAACCGGCAAATCCTTTTGGCCAAACGCCACGGCCATCTTCATCAAGGCGGCAAATGGGAGTTTCCCGGTGGCAAACTGGAAACGGGTGAAACCACAGCTGGCGCCCTTACACGGGAACTGCAAGAAGAGGTGGGCATCACGGTGCAGCACGCAGCGCCTTTCATGCAACTGGCCTATGATTACCCCGACAAACAGGTGTTACTGGACATCATGACGGTTACCGCATTCAGTGGTGAAGCCTATGGGGTGGAAGGACAGCAGATTGCCTGGGTGGATATCAGCGCATTGCCCCAATACCAATTCCCCGATGCCAATATGCCCATCCTGGACAAAATTCTGAAAGAGCTGCAATAACCCCCGCTAAAGGCATGTAAAGGCTATCCAGCAAGATGCCCATGGATGGCATTCATGCCTTGCCGTTAACATCCTCAATCAACGGCAACCACCATAAAAGTGCTGGTTTCAAACGCAAAAAAGCCACCTTTTCAGGTGGCTTCTCTACTTAAATAAGCGTCTGGCGATGACCTACTCTCACATGGGGAGACCCCACACTACCATCGGCGCGATTGTGTTTCACTTCTGAGTTCGGGATGGGATCAGGTGGTACCACAATGCTATTGTCACCAGACAAATCCGGCACTGTATTACAGTAAAACTGGTGCTGATACCCAGAATCGAACTGGGGACCTCATCCTTACCAAGGATGCGCTCTACCGACTGAGCCATATCAGCAAACAACGGGTAATAGAGTCGTCTTACACTTGATTGCAACTCATTACTGGTTTACTGGTTTCCAGTAAACACAAATAGGCGTCTGGCGATGACCTACTCTCACATGGGGAGACCCCACACTACCATCGGCGCGATTGTGTTTCACTTCTGAGTTCGGGATGGGATCAGGTGGGACCACAATGCTATTGTCACCAGACAAA
>NZ_JBKOUD010000014.1:0-78527 GCF_046765975.1 Shewanella mytili
TAAGAAGCGACTCTATGAATGACTGTTCTTATATAGAACACTCTTCAATGAGATAAATCGTTGTCGATGTATCTTCACTGTGAGTGCCCACACAGATTTGCTTGTCTCATTAATTGTTAAAGAGCAGATTCAGGGTTTACCCTGAACAGGGATGTGCATTCTACACTTTCCCGCTTTGGCGTCAAGTGGCTTGGCCACTCTTTTTTAACGCCGCTGATTAAGCTGCGTTTACGCTGTTTAATCAACCCTGTCACACCGTTAGCGTGTCGCTGTTGCCGTGTCAGTGGGTGCGCATTATAGGCCCCTTGACGGTTTGCGCAAGGGCTAATTTAAAGTTTTTATTTGTTTGTTCAAGAAACCATCCAACTGTTTAAAAGTTAAATGATTTGGGTGCAAAAATGCGCCGAATGGCCAGCCTTGGCAGGGAATTGAAGTGAACGTCCGTCTATTGAGTGTAGGCAATCATGACAATTGTGCCTAAAAAATTAGCAATACCGTGATGACGGTTGTGGCATTCTGTACTTACTATCGATGTGGGCCTTAAAGTATGATGAAGGCACCTCATGTAGCAGTGAGCAGGAAGGTAACATATGAGAGGGTGGATTATCTTGGCTGGTGTTGGTGGCCTTATCTATTATTTGGCAACCCAAACCCATACGTTGGATGAGCCCATAGCCACAACGGAAGTGTTGCTCAACAAAATTGAGCAGCGACTGGATGCGATGACGGGCACGCAGATCATCCGTATGGAGAAAAAGCACGCCCAGCTAAAAGCTGCGCTTTCAGAACGTTTGTCCAACGCTGAGCTACAAGAACTGAACCATGTGCTGGAATCCCAATATACAGTGGCGGATTTCAAGGCGGAGTACTGTAGGGGCAATGTGCTGACCCATCCGGTATTCAGTAAGGATAATCTGCAGTTTATCTGTGATAACTTCTAATCGTTTATCCTTTTAGGCCATCATACTATTCATATGACAGTGACCTCGGGTCACTTTCTTTTTTTATTTAGGGGCAGCAACCATGTCGCAATTTGTTTCAGATATTTTTGACGCCGAACGCTGGGAACAGGTTCCCGGTTTTGACTTTGAAGATGTGACCTACCACAGGGCCAAGGATCAGGGGACGGTTCGCATTGCCATCAACCGGCCAGATTGCCTGAATGCTTTTCGTCCCAAAACCGTGGATGAACTTTATACCGCACTGGATCATGCCCGCCAATGGTCAGATGTGGGATGTGTATTGCTGACAGGTAACGGCCCATCGGCCAAAGGCCAGTACTCGTTTTCTTCCGGCGGGGATCAACGCATTCGTGGCAAAGATGGCTACAAGTATGAAGGTGCGGAAGGCGGCAAGGCAGACTTGGCCCGCATGGGACGACTGCATATTTTGGAAGTGCAGCGCTTGATTCGCTTTATGCCTAAAGTGGTGATAGCAGTAGTGCCTGGCTGGGCAGTTGGTGGCGGCCACAGTTTGCATGTGGTGTGCGATTTGACCCTGGCCTCCAAAGAACACGCCGTGTTCAAGCAAACCGATCCGGATGTGGCAAGTTTCGACTCTGGCTATGGCAGTGCCTATCTGGCCAAAATGATTGGTCAGAAACGGGCCCGGGAAATTTTCTTCTGCGGCTTTAACTACAGTGCTGACGAAGCCTTTGCCATGGGCATGGTAAACCGTTCCGTGCCCCATGCCGAGCTGGAACAGGAAGCGCTGCGCTGGGCAAAAGAGATTAATTCCAAGTCACCCACCGCCATGCGCATGCTCAAATACGGCTTTAACCTGCCCGATGACGGCCTGGTGGGACAGCAACTGTTTGCCGGTGAAGCCACCCGTTTGGCTTATGGCACCGCCGAAGCACAAGAAGGGCGGGATGCGTTTTTGGAAAAACGGGATCAGGATTTTTCTGATTTCCCTTGGTATTACTGATAATTACCAAAAATATGGATACTGCAGACATCGTGGCCTGCGGTATCCATCATAAAAAACGTTTGGATTAATCTGGAATTTCCTCTTTTGTTTTTAATGAGAATCATTATCATTAAATTATCAACCAAGGGGGGAACCAGATTATGATTAAGACCATGACATTTGCCGTTTTGCACTTTAGTGTGGCATTCACCATTACTTATCTGTTAACCGGTAGCGTGCTGATTGGCGGAGCCGTTGCACTGATAGAACCCAGCGTGAACACCGTGGTGTTTTATTTCCATGAAAAAGTGTGGAAGCGCTACGAGATGAAAAAGCAACAAATGATGCCTCATTTGCCGGTGTAGCGGAGTAAGCATTTTGTGTGTGCCTGTCATCGCTGACAGCAACAGCCAACATCCGCCATCATGCGAAGCTCAGGCAAACAGTCCGGAAGACAGGTAGCGATCGCCCCGGTCACATATCATGGCCACCACCACCGCATCCTGCTGCTGACGGGCAATCTCTAATGCCGCAAACACCGCACCACCGGAGCTGACACCGGCACATATCCCTTCTTGCTGTGCCAACAGGCGGGCGGTGTTTTTGGCATCTGTTTCTTCCACGTCCCGGATCACATCCACCAGCGAGCGGTCAAATATCCCCGGCAAATAGGCTTCTGGCCAGCGGCGGATACCAGCAATGGCACTGCCGGGCGCAGGCTGCAACCCCACAATGGTCACATCCGGATTGCGGCTTTTCAGATAACGGGAGACCCCCATGATGGTACCGGTTGTGCCCATGCTGGATACAAAATGGGTGATCCGGCCATGGGTTTGCTGCCAGATTTCCGGGCCGGTACTCAAGTAATGGGCGTTGGCATTATCCTGATTGTTAAACTGATCCAGCACTTTGCCTTGCCCCTCGGCCTGAAGCTTTAACGCCAAGTCCCTCGCACCCTCCATGCCGGAGTCCACCAACACCAACTCAGCACCATAAGCCCCCATAGCATCCTTACGCTCCTGAGTGGCATCTTGCGGCATGATGAGTGTCATCCTATACCCCTTGATGGCCGCTGCCATTGCCAACGCAATGCCGGTATTGCCACTGGTGGCTTCAATCAGCCGGTCACCGGGGTGAATTTCCTGACGCAACTCGGCCTGACGGATCATGTTAAGGGCCGCGCGGTCTTTCACCGAACCTGCCGGATTATTGCCTTCCAACTTCACCAGCACACGGCTGTTGCCGCAGTTAAGGCGCTGCAAACGCACCAAGGGCGTATTGCCAACACAGGCTTCAAGGGTAGAAAAATCAGGCACGGTAGGGTCCTTTTTGTCACATCAAACGGCACTGAACAGAAGCGTCATTCTATGGGGATTGTGACGTTATGGCACGCCGCCGGTGCTTTTTTGGCTACAATAAATCGCTACTACATATTCCTAAATGATATATAAATTAGATTTATTATAAATATTAACTCCTATTAATCTAATGCTTCTCACGTCGAGCCATTGCCAGATTAAGGAGCCACACATGCCCGTGAAATTGATAAAGGCGCTGTTCATCCCGCTACTCTTGGGAAGTTCCCTGAGCGTTTCAGCCACAGAGCAAACGCTGCTTAATTCGTCCTACGATATTGCCAGAGAGCTGTTCAGCGCCTACAACCCTATGTTTGCCAAACACTGGCAGGCCCAAACCGGCAATACGGTCACTATCAAGCAGTCCCATGCGGGGTCTTCGGCCCAGGCCCGCTCCATTTTGCAGGGATTGCCCGCCGATGTGGTGACCTTCAATCAGGTGACCGACGTGCAAATCCTTCATGACCGCGGGCAGCTCATTCCTGCCAACTGGCAACAACAGTTACCCAATGCCAGTTCCCCCTATTACTCCACCATTGCGTTTCTGGTACGCAAGGGCAACCCCAAACAGGTGCATGATTGGGGCGATTTGGTCAAAGAAGACGTCAAACTGGTATTCCCCAACCCCAAAACCTCGGGCAACGCTCGTTACACCTATCTGGCGGCACTGGGCTATGCCCAGAAAACCTTCGGTAAGGACCACCAGCTGCAACAAGATGAATTCTTACGCCACATGCTGGCCAATGTGGCGGTATTTGATACCGGCGGACGGGGTGCCACCACATCGTTTGTGGAGCGAAACATCGGGGATGTGCTGATAACGTTTGAGTCGGAAGTGAACAACATCCGCCAGCAATACGGCGCTGATGACTATCAGGTGGTGGTGCCCAAGACCTCCATTCTGGCGGAGTTTCCGGTGGCGGTCATTGAGAAAAACACCCGGCGCAACGGCACAGAAGCACTGGCAAAGGCGTACCTCAGTTACTTATACAGCGAAGATGCGCAGCGCTTGCTGGCGGGATTCAACTACCGGGTACACAACCCCAAGGTGCAAGGCGAATTTGCCAAGCAGTTTCCGGCGGTAGAGTTACTCACGGTGGAACAGATTATCGGTGGCTGGGATAACGCCATGAAAACCCAGTTTGCCAATGGCCGCAAGCTCGATCAGCTGTTAACGCGCTAACGGGCATCCCCACTATCAGGGCAGTGATGACTGCCCGTTCTCCAGCCAGCTTCCAAGTAGGTGATGATATTGTCGTTAATTTTCACTAACCGCCGGTTTCGCCCGCTGCGGGTATTGCCGGGGTTTGGCATCAGCCTGGGAGTATCGCTGCTGTTTGTCAGCCTCATCCTGTTACTGCCCACCACCGGCCTTATCATGCAAACCAGCACCATGAGCGTAGCCCAATACTGGCAGGTCATAAGCGACCCGCGGGTGGTTGCCAGTTACCAGGTAACGCTTTTGGCAGCATTGTTGGCGTCTCTGCTCAATGGCGGTTTTGGCCTGTTACTGGCGTGGGTGCTGGTGCGCTATGAATTTCCGGGCAAACGGCTGCTGGATGCACTGGTGGATTTACCCTTTGCCTTACCCACTGCGGTGGCGGGCATTACCCTGGCAACGTTATATGCCGAAAACGGCTACATCGGCAGTGCGTTTGCCCAAATGGGGATCAAAGTGGCCTATACACCGCTGGGCATCATGGTGGCCATGATGTTCACCAGCATTCCGTTTGTGGTGCGCACGGTGCAGCCAGTGCTGGAAGCCCTGTCAAATGACGAGGAAGAGGCCGGCATGACTCTGGGGGCCAGCGACAGCACCATTTTTCGGCGGATTATTCTGCCCGCGTTATGGCCGGCACTGATGATGGGCATGGCGCTGTCGTTTACCCGCAGCCTGGGGGAGTTTGGCGCGGTGATCTTCATCGCTGGCAACATGCCTTATGTCAGCGAAATCATCTCGCTGATGATTTTTGTCCGGCTCCAGGAATTTGATTTTGCCGGTGCCAGTGCCATTGCATCGGTGGTGCTGCTCACGTCGCTCACTTTACTGCTGCTGATTAACTTGTGGCAGGGGCGTTATCTGCGCCGCATTCACGCGCATTAGGAGCCGGCCATGCACACACATAAAGCATCACGTATCGGGGATGGCGCGCTGATAAAATGGGGACTTGTCACTCTGGCGGTGTTACTGAGCGCACTGTTGCTGTTACTGCCGCTGTTGACCATTTTTCAGCAGGCGCTTACCAGCGGTTGGCAACGTTACCTGCAGCATCTGAGCCAGCCGGATGCGCTGCATGCCATAGGCTTGACCCTGATGGTGGCAGCGCTGACCATTCCGCTGAACCTGCTGTTTGGCATTTTACTGGCCTGGTGTGTCACCCGCTTTGCATTTCCCGGCCGCAAACTGCTGATGACGCTGATAGACATTCCGTTTGCCGTCTCCCCGGTGGTTGCCGGTTTGCTTTATCTCTTGCTGTACGGCAACAGCGGCTGGCTCGGCCAATGGCTGTTTGCCCGAGACTTGCAAATCATGTTTGCCTGGCCGGGAATCGTGCTGGTCACCCTGTTTGTGACCTGTCCGTTTGTTGCCAGAGAGCTTATTCCACTGATGCAACAGCAGGGCAGCGCCGAAGAGGAAGCCGCCGTGATTCTGGGCGCCTCCTGGTGGCAGCTGTTTCGCCGGGTCACCCTGCCCAACATCAAATGGGCATTGATTTACGGAGTTATTCTCACCAATGCCAGAGCCGTTGGGGAATTTGGCGCCGTTGCCGTGGTTTCGGGCAACATTCGCGGTGAAACCAACACCTTGCCTTTGCATGTACAGCTGCTGTACGAGGACTATCAGGCAGAAGCCGCATTTGCCAGCGCCTCGCTGCTGGCCCTTATCGCCCTGTTGACCCTGCTGCTGAAAGCCCTTGTGGAATGGCGGCAGCAACGCAGCCTGTCCAACCATCACCAACCGAGTCGTGTATGAGTATTCGTCTTAGCAACATTGCCAAACAATTTGGCCGCTTCCCGGCGCTTTCGCCACTGGATTTGACCATTCACCAAGGCGAAATGATGGGCTTGCTGGGGCCATCTGGCTCCGGCAAAACCACCTTGCTGCGCATTATTGCCGGACTGGAAACCGCTGATGACGGCACCATCCATTTTGGCGAACGCGAGGTAACCCGGCTACACGTGCGGGAGCGGCGAGTGGGGTTTGTATTTCAAAATTACGCGCTGTTTCGCCACATGACAGTGGCCGACAATGTCGCCTTTGGCCTGCAGGTAATGCCCAAGAAACAGCGGCCAGCAGCCGCGGTCATCGCCCAGCGCGTGGCCCAGTTGCTGGAAACCGTACAACTGGGGCATTTGGCCCAGCGCTACCCGGAGCAGCTTTCCGGCGGACAAAAGCAGCGCATTGCCCTGGCCCGGGCGCTGGCAACCCAGCCGGAGGTGTTACTGCTGGATGAACCCTTTGGCGCACTGGATGCCAAAGTGCGAAAGGAGCTGCGCCGCTGGCTGCGCACCTTGCATGATGAGCTTAAATTCACCAGCGTGTTTGTCACCCATGATCAGGATGAAGCACTGGAACTGTCTGACAGGGTGGTGGTCATGAGTCACGGGCGTATCGAGCAAATCGACACCCCGGCACAGCTTTATGCCAATCCCAACAGCCGTTTTGTATTTGATTTTCTGGGCAATGCCAATGTGTTTGACGCCCGCTGGCACGCGCAAGGCTGGCATAATGGTGCCGCGTTCTTGCTGCCCCCTGAGCAGCCCGCCTTGCAACAGGACGGACAGCTTTATGTGCGCAGCCATGAACTCATGCTCACGCACAAAGCCAGCAGCCAGGCATGTTTGCCCTTTACCGTGGTGAGCATTACCCCCATTGGCGCCGAAGTGCGGGTAGAGTTGTCACCCCGTGGCTGGCTCAGTGAAACATTATGGGAAGCCCGCTTGGCTCATCAGCAACTGCAGGAGCTTGCCATTACCCGGGGCAGTCAGGTGTTTGCCACCCCCACCACAGGTTACTTTTTCGGGGCGCAGCCCCCTGCAGACACGCCGCACGCCAGCGCCCCGGTAAAAATCCACTGGCCATTTCTGCCAAAAGGGATACTGGCATTTGATATTTAAGCATCGGCCTGGATGACGACGTCTAAGCCAATGGGTTGAATTTCAATGGTTACCGGCCCACATAAAAACAGGCCCTGCCGACATTTGACTGCCGCAGCGCCTGTTTTTACTCAATCAACGCATTAGTGGCTAATGCATTAGTGGCTATGGGACGCCTCGTCATCATGCTCAACGGGTACGCCTAACCAGCTAACGGCCGCTGGCACGAAATCCAGCTCAATATCACTCACGATGCTGCCATGGACGATATCCACTTGCAGCACATGTTGTGCAATGGGGTCGCTGATGTACACATACTCGCCATCCTGGGCGATGGCCATGGAAAAGCTTAATCCCGCAGGCATGGCGCCAAGGTCTTGCTCTGTAATGGCAATGCGCTGAGTCATTTCCCAGTGATGGTGATCATCATGTTCATGGGCAGTCAATACGGAAAGATACCCGTGATCATCCAGCACCATGAAGCGTTCACCACTGCTTGAAAACCCATAAGCCAAGGGGTTGGCACCGTCTTGCCCCTGCCAGTCAACCAGTTCCATTGTTTCATGGGCAGCAGAGATGGCCACCAGCATGGCGTTACTGCCTTTTTGTGATGCCACCCCAAAAATGTCATCGCTGTCATGATGGGCATACAGCGCGCCAACACGCCGCTCACCTAACGCCGCCAGGTTAGCGATTTTTTCAGCATGAAAGTGGTCATCATGCTGGTGCGCCAGCAATACGCCATCACTGCAGCCAAAGATCACATGATCCTCATTCTGGGCAGCGCCATGCAAATCGGGACAACGCACATCCAGGGTTTGCGTTAATTCATACGCTCCGTCATGGGCGTGAAATACGCCTACGGTATCGGGCAATACCGGATTGGCGGATTCACTTTCCACATCATCGCGCCGCACGGTTGCAAGCAGTGCATCACCCCGGGGTTCGGCCACGCCGTGCATGTTAATGGTGTAATCCAGGGTAGGAATATCGCGGCGCGCTGCGGCAATGTCCGTATCGGTTAACACCTGTACTTTGGCGGGCACGGCGCTGGCGGCATTACCATCAAAAAATACGGCCAGTTGCCCGTCATGGGCCACCAGGTGGGCAGGCGAAGTACCGCTTAAATTAAACGAGCTTAACGCCGGGGCTTCACTGTAATCATGCGCGTGATCCACATGATCTTCTTGCCACAAGCCACCATCAACAAACTCGATTAAGCCGTTATCCTTATGGGTGATAACGGCATAGCGGGCACCGGCAGAGGCCGACAGTGCGCCACCGCCATAACTTAAGCTGAAAGTGTCTAGCAGGCTTGCCTTGGCAATGTCGAACACGGCAACCTGGTTGCTGTCAGCCGCAAGTACCGAAAGACGCCCGCCAGCCACTTGTGCATCATCATGATCATGTTCATCAGCAGCTTCAATGGCGGGTTGCTCCACAATGGTGGTTTTGGCGTCACCGCACCCCGTTAGCATGAGCATGCTCACCAAGCCCGCCATATAGCTCATCTTCATAGTTGTCATGAATAATTCCTTTAATGCTTTAATGAGAATGGGTTAAAACGAACCTCGTAAGCCCACGGCGATACTGCGTCCCGGCCGTGGCGCGATATTTTTCAGAAATGACGAATGAACCCGTGCGGCTTCATTGGTGAGGTTGCTGCCTTTGAGATAAAAAGTGATGTCCTGGGCAAGTACGTAAGTGCTGTATGACACGGAAGCATCCACCAGCGTGTAGCCGTCGGTGGGGGTTTCATAAGCCGCTATGCGATCTTGCTTGCCGTAACGGGTGATATCCAGGTCGGCCGCAAAGCCCTCATGCAGATAGCTGAAACGGGAGCCGTAGCGCAACGGTGGCGTGTAAGGCAGGTCGCCGCCGCCGTTTTGCAATCTGGCACGCACATAATCGGAAAACACCGAGGCCTTGAAATCGTCAGTTACCTGCCATGAAATTTGTGCTTCAAAGCCGTGCAGCGTGGCGTCTGCCATTTGAAACAGGTACACCGGCAGTTCTGCGGCGTGGTCATGATCCGCATGTTCCTCACCGCCTTCATCACCGTGATGGTGACCGCTTTCGGCATAAAGCCCGGTGTCGATTTGGTAATAATAGTTATCTACCTGATTGTAAAAAGCGTTGATAACAAAACCGACATCGCCCTCGGTTTTACGCAAGGTCAGGTCAATGTTGTTGGCGGTTTCCAGCGCTATGTCGGTGTCCGATAAACCGATGGCCGGTTCCTCCTCGCCAGTCAGGCCGAACAAGGCCCCGACTTCGTAACTCCCCGTGCCAATATGGGGGCCAAATGAAAGCAGCTCAGAAGCTGATGGCGCCCGTTGTGAACGGGATACGGCAATCCCCAGGTTATATCCGGGGGTAAAATCCCACACCAACCCGGCTGAAAGGGAGATGGGGGTGAATTTTTGCGATACGTCAAACACGCGGGTAAGTGCCTCGCCGTGATCATGGTCATGATCATCGTGCCCCTCATCATGGGAATGGGCGGCCAATGAGGGTAATTTCACCGTATTCGCATCCAGGGTTACCCGCTCAACCCGCGCACCGAGTTGCAATAAAACGTCACCAAAGCGGCGCTCTTCCATCAGCGCTAACGCCTGCATTTCAAACTCGGATGGCGGGGTAAAAGCCTCGTCCCCCTGGGCCGCGACATCACTTTTTTTATAATGAAAGCTAATGCCGCCCTGCCAATCAGCAAATGCTGCGTGAAGAAAATCAAGACGCAATTCATCGGTCTTGTTTTTAAACACCGTACCTACTGCGCCATGCTCGATTTCAGCATGTTCGTACTTGGTATGGCCGGCCCTGAACAACAGGCGTTCAAGCCAGTCGCCATTGACATTGTATTCTCCGATGAGCTGGATTTTTGTTTGATCCAGGTCCGCATAAACATGCTCGGCTGCATCATCATGGTCATGTTCATCACCGCCATGTGTATGGCCAGGGATCCCGTATTCCCGGTTGAATTGCTCCACCGCTACGCCAACATAACCATCATCCATCAGGTAACTGGCCCCGAGCGTGAAACCATTGGACTCTTCACCACTATTGGCAACGAAATGCTCGCCTTGCGGATCATCCGCATCTGCCGCCACAGGGGTTTTATAGTCGTTGGACTCTCGCCAGTAACCGTCGGCATACACGGCAATGTTTTCCGTGCCGCTGGTAACATTAAATGAGCCTAACCGCTGATCATTTACCGAGTCCGTCTCCAGTAGCCACTCGCCACGCGTGTCACTGTTTGTGGGGATGCGATTGTCAACAATGTTCACTACGCCGCCAATGGCGCCGCTGCCATAAAACAAGGTGGCCGGGCCACGTAAGACTTCAATTTGCTGTGCGGTAGAAGCCTCGCCGGCAACGGAATGGTCAGGCCCCACCCGTGACACATCACTGACATCCAGCCCATTTTGGGCAATCTGTACCCGCGGGCCACTCAAGCCGCGGATAATGGGGGTGCTTGCCACATTACCGTGAAAATTTGATTGAACACCCGGCAGTTTCTCCAGGGTATCGCCCAAGGTGGCTGATTGCTCCCGTCGCAAAGCGTCACCCGCAAGCACACTCACTGGCGATGCGGACTCCATGGTCGACATGTGCATGGGCGTTGCCACCACATCAATGACCTCAATGGATGAGCGCTGCAACTGAAACTGCTGCCGGCTTATGGCATCAACAACGGACACTTTCTGGTGTAAGTGCGCGAATCCCGGAGCATAAACATGAAATTCATATTGCCCGGCGGGAATATCTTGAATACTGAACTGGCCGGACGCATCCGCTGTCACCGTAATGTTTTTCGCTTTTATCTCAACAATGGCGCCGCCAATGGGCTTTCCGTCCGGATGGGTGATTTGTCCTTGAAGGCTTTGTGCAGATGCGGCGAAAGGCAATGCCATGCTGATCAATATGGCAAGACGACTGGGTTTTAACATTTTGTTCTCCGTAATAACGCACGCTAAATTCGAACCGTATGACGCAATGTGGCAGTGCAGTATGGATAAAAGCGCTAACTGCCATTTTTAATTTGAAAACATATTTACAATTAAAAACAGCATCTTACCTATCAAATGCGGGTTATGAACGCTTTAAAAATAATGTTATAACATAACATGTGATTGCAAATCAAAAAATTCATGCTGGTTTAAGGGTGGGGAAATTACCGGGCAAAAGATGCTCGGCATCAAACGTCATTCACGATGTATCGGCTTACAGTGTCATCCTCTCCGTAATCCGCTTACCGGGAAAATCATCAAAATGTTATGATATAACGCTTTGGTGATTGAAATATGACATTGGGAGCCATGAACAAGCATGAATAACAAAACTCCGCTTATCATTTTGAGTGGCTTCCTCGGTGCCGGCAAAACCACACTGCTAAGAAACCTGCTACAACAGGCCCACCAGCAGCATGTTGCGATAAGCGTCATCGTGAACGACATGAGCACGCTGGATGTAGATGGGGTGGTCATCGCCAATACGGAATGGGTGAGCTCGGCAAAAGGTAACTTTGTAACCATCGCCGGATGCAGCATTAGCAGTCCCCAAGGCATGCAAAAACTGGCCGAGGCAATTGAAGAGCTTGTGCATCAAGGCCGGCCAGACTTGATCATATTGGAGACTTCAGGCGCAAGTCACCCGCTGCCTCTGGTTGAATATCTACAGTGGCATCAAGATGTGAGGCTCACAAGCATTCTCACGGTGGTGGATGCCTCGATGTTGGCGCAAGATTATGCCAATGGGCAACAGTTCATCCCCGCCCTGCAACAGCGCTTGCAACAGGGCTGCCGTGCCACGGAAAACCTGCTGGCGGAACAGATCATGTTTTCCAGCCAACTGCTTTTGAGCAAACATGACAAGGTTTCCTCCGGGCAACTGCAGTTGATTGCCCAAGCCATCCATCCGCTGAATCCTTACGTGGCAATCACGGCGGTATCTTGGGGTAACCTGTCCCTGGATGGCTTGCTTAATGCGCCCGCTTATGATTTTCAACGGGTCAGCACCCTGATTGCTGAACTGCGTGAAGAAGTGCAGCAAAGCCTGCAAGCCAGCCACAATCCCCAACAACCTTGCCACCAAGTAATCGCGGATGACAGGCCTTTTCACCCCCAACGCCTATGGGATGCCTGTCACCATCACCTGGGGCAAGGGATTTATCGCAGCAAGGGGTTTTTCTGGCTTCCAACGCGGGATGACATGGCATTGCTATGGAATCAAGCGGCGGGAAATATCAATTTGGAACTCATCAGCTACTGGAAAATCGGTGTACTGGCGCAAAGAAGCGGAAAACTGAACAGTGTGGAAATTGCCAGACTGCAACAACAACTGGCCAAGACCAAAGGGCGTTTTGGCGATCGTCGTTGCCAACTTACGGTGATTGGCGAAGCCGCTGCAACAGCTGCATTTTGCAACGCCTTGACAGCCTGCTTTCTCACTGATGCTGAAATTGAGCACTGGCAAGCCGGTGGAAAATTTGCAGATCCTTGGCCACAACGTTTTGCCATGCTCAAGTGAAATGCCGCGATTGCTGCACAACCTGCCAAAAGTTGACCAAGACGACAAAAGGTCATTTCTCTCGCGGGATTTTGTTGCCTGAGCCCAAACGGGCTAATAACCCGGATAAAGAATCTATATACTAGGCACGTATCAAGAATTGTTGGTGAATTGATGATGAGTGTTGAAAGTATTCTGGACCATGCAAAAGTGCGCTGCAAAGCCCAAGGCGGACAATTTACTCACAAACGCCAAATTGTACTTGCGGGCCTGTTGGCATCCGGCAAAGCGGTGTCGGCCTACGAACTGGCAGATTACTGCAAAAACGAGCTTGGCGAGAATATTCCGGTAATGTCGGTGTATCGTATTTTGGAATTCCTGCAATCCATGCACCTGGCGCACAAACTGAGTTTGGTCAACAAATTCGCCGCATGCTCCCACATACTGGATGATGACGAACATCAGCATCACGCCTCAACCATGTTTCTTATCTGCAATCAGTGCCAGACCATCAAAGAAGTGCCACTTACCCGTGACATTTTTCACGGCCTGCAAAAAAGCATCAACCAGGCCGGCTTCCAGTTCAAAAACAAACAGTTGGAATTCGATTGCATCTGCGATGCCTGCGCCGCCCGCCTGTCTTCGGATGCGTGATCATTCATTTCAAAATGGGCTCCCTCACATACCGCATTGCAGGTTGCAAGGGAGCATCTCAGTGCCTTCCAAGAGGCTTGGCTTCCTAAATCGGTTGAACTAACGCTTCTAACTTGTTGGATTACTTCAGGTGTGTTTCAAGTGTACTAGCTCAGACCTGATCTGACAGTTACCCCGTTTACTGGTGCCTTCGTCAGATTAGATTTGAGCTAAATTCTTTGTATTAGTGTGATTACCAAGGGATACAGGCGATATAATTACCGAGCAATTTTGACGTAATCACACTAGTACAGTTCAATTACCAGCGAAACAAGTTATCTTTCATCCCTTTGAGGCTATCAACAGCAACTGCTTTTAAAATGAAAAGCGCCCTTGAGCATTTAGTCAACGTCGATAGCTTCAGTTAAACAGAATTGCGCCAGAAATAGCGGGGCTAGAAAGGTTGCCCTTTCAACACCTTTTTGGACAAAAGTTTGTTAGGACGGTGGCTAAATCAGGCGAATTTCAGATAGGAATTTTTATGGGCTAACGCCTCAATAACCGGCGCAGCTTCGCTGCGTCCGGCGCCGAAGGCGCGTAGTTGATTGACTTGTTAAGCACTTACACCTTCAGCCAATTTAAGTAATTCGGTTTGATCTGCTGTGATTTTACCCCTTTCTACAGCATCATAGTATAAATTAACAAGGCTCTTTATATCGTCATCGATCAATAGCCCGTTCTCTTTTGCAGATCTAACTGTTTCAATTATTTTATTAACAAGCAATTTTGACCGAATATTACTTACCCTTTCAATGAGAAAGAAAGCTTGCGCATTAGTTGGGTTTTTCTCTGTATTACCCCAGAAGTGATTCATGGCTGCGACAACACCAAAGCATCGACGCTCGAAGCGCACGGACGAGATATAAATATCTAGAATTAGATCTTTACTAAAAACGCTCGTAATCCACGGTGCCAATGCCAACTCAATAAATTTACGCCTTTTTGTTTTGCTTAAATCTGTAATAAATAGCGTTCGCACAAGCTGCTGCACAATGGTTGAACCTCCGGATCTTGGCTTAAGATTAATCAAGCCTAATAAACTTCGAGCAAGCGATTTATAGCTAATTCCAGAGTGACTATAGAAGTCTTTATCCTCAATGAAAACGAGAAACTTCTTGATATTTATGGTAGATATTTTGAGCCTGTCAGTTTCATAGACTGCCAATTTAGCTCGATATGCGATGTACTCAGTATTTTCAGTTAATGGCAGCCCTATGATTCTAGATAAGAACTTATAAAATAGAAGCCGAGATGTTTCATGAGTATCTAACAAAGATAACCGATAGATAACCATTGCAGTTAAAAACCAGAGAAATCCCATTAACAAAATAAAAATTGAATTAATTTCCGTTGGAATAATACCAGGATTCTGTTTAATAAAGTAGGCGCTCAAGAATAATACTACCGAGCTTGAAATAATTGAAATAATCCAGAAAGGGTAAGCCGCATATGTTAGCCAACCGGGGAATAATCTCAGAGCAAGCGGCTGATCCGCTCCTTCGATTCTCCAGTTGGGCAGCAAGAGCTGGACATTTCCGTAACTTAACCCCAGCATTCGCCTCAATATAATGACCTTTCTTCCGGAAAAAACAATTGCCCTTTGTCGGTCAGAAAAATACTTTAGACTTATAAATGAGAACCCAATAATTATAGACAATAAAATTAATGAAATAATGTACGGTGGAATTACTCCACTAAAAACGCTTATTAGTTGGCTTGAAGAACCAACCAATAACGACCCTAATGCAGCCGATGAAACAAGCGTCACATTTGATGCGTTTAGAAAAACCCTTTCTTCTGACTCTAGGTTCTTGGCTGAAACCTTATACTCCTCTAAAGCAATATCGCGATCATCAAAATGGTAAGTAGGAAAGTGCTGTCGCCATCCTTGTTTATAGTCTTCTTCGATCAATGTACGATTTCCATTTTATTGCTTAACGCTTTGCTCACCGGAAAATTGGGAGCGCAGCGAGTAATTTTTCCGTGTGCAGCAACTTGTTATGCATTGGACTGCAGTGATTGTCCAATAACTCGAACCACGTCATCACCTGGTTCGAAGGTCATGGGAAAACCGCTGACATTAAGTATTTTGCTATTCATTTTAATTACCAGCTTGTTATTTTCTATTTCGAGATCAAATATTGCTGCTCTTTCTCTGAGAATAGTTTTAGCCAGAATTCTAATGTCTTGGGTATTAGTGCCAGAATTCAACTTAGCCATTGCTGGAGCTGCAATCGAAAGAAGTACATCCCTCAAGGATTCAGCTTCATTGATTTTCTCGCCCTGCGAAGCGTATTCAATACACCTAACGACCTCAGGAAGGAAAGAGATGATATTCTCATTATTCTGATTTTCTAAGAAATCAATTTCATCTACAGCAGCACTAGGTTTACCTTCAGAGGTAAGCCGGTCTGATGATTGATAATATGATTCAATTGCTCCACGACGGAGAATAAAGCAACCGGCAAATTCTAAAATATCAAGAGCTGCCTCTAGTCGTCTCTTCATTGCTATCCAGTCAGATCCAGAAACTAAGTCTGCTAAAGCACTTTCATCAAGTTCGAAAATAGTTGAAAAGCATGACCGTCTTTTAGCCAGAGACTCATCAATATCTTTCTTATTGATCCAGTAAGGATGTTGCATCGAATGACTAGATATTTCATTCCATTTTTCAGTCACCAAACTGCAGAAGTCTCTATAAATACTCGTAACTAGACTAGAGGCAGATGAAGCCCCCGATAAGGCAGCTTTCTGATCAGATTTTTCACAGCCAGTAAGAAGGTTATTTGCTAACTCAAGCCCATCTGCAAATGCATCTGCATCTGCGAGAACAATAGGCTTTTTACCTAATAATTTCATAAACTTGGATACAACAGGCATTTGCCCTGTACCTATAACAGGAAGTATTTGTGAACCAGCCGCTTCCAGATGATATTCCAATCTATGGGATAGAAAACTACATAGCAAAGCATCAGAAGGCCCTTCAACAAGAAGAGGCCGTTTACAAAATAATGATAATTTGTGCTCCTGCCCTAATCTAGCTACTAAAGTTTGTAACTTTCTGTTTTGCAACTCACCAGCCGATGGGTCAACTTGGGTGGGCGGTGTGTCTAAGTCATGGCAAAATACTAATGAGGAGAGATCTTCACATTTAGAGATTTTGAGCATTTCAGTTGAATGCGTCGCCATTATTATTATTTTTTTGAAACCGCCTTCGTCTGGGTGGCCTGAAGCCTCAACGATTTCGTTAAGGAGGAATGCTTGAAGCTGAGGATGAAGGGATACTTCTGGTTCATCCAATAATAGCGCTCCAACTTCATCATCATATAGTGCAGATAGAATACCAACTAAATGAAGTAAACCAGACGCCTCTCTTCCAGATGAATATGGCTGTGTATCATTATCTAATCGCGCAAATACGACTTTGAGAGTTCCTCCGTCCCATTCAATAATCAAGTCACGTTTAAATAACTTTCTCAATCGTTCTTGTACTTTTACAAGTATGTCAGCCCTTTCAGAAAGTGTCTGAAAATCACCGTTCAGAGTTTCAATATTATGCCTTCTTGACACATCGCTCTTAGAACCGAAATTAGCATCATCAAATCTGATATGACCTGATCTGTGGCCATCATAATCAGACCTAAAGTTTTCTAAAGAGCCCATTCGACCGGCAGAAACAAATCTTACCTTTTTACCGGCAACGTGAGCTGGTAATGAGTTTTTAATACCTCTTAAAAGATGCGTTTTTCCGCTTCCATTAGGTCCAATTAATACAGTTAGTCCACCTCTGATAAATAGTGTTCGTTGATATGAACCATTGTGGCTTTGAATAGTTGAGTTCAATTCAATCGGAAAAGTCATCGTAATCCTTTATAAATGCATAACGCCTTGCTAATGGGCGCGAAAATGCTTGGCTAAAATTAGCGACGAAGGAGCGCAAGCCAAGCGTTTTGCGTCCTTTTGAGCAACTTGTTATATGTACATTGCTCATTTTATTGGATTTTTATTTAGTCGTAACTTGGTTTTAAGGGCAATAAACAATGCTGGAATCTGTAAAACTATGAATGAAGTGCCTAAACCTTTAACAGAAATTTCAGCAGTTCCAGTCAAAATAAGAACCGAAGCCAAGATAAGCCAAATCACGAAGAAAAATAAGCCGTAACCGATCAGTGATTTGAAAACTATTTGATTATCTGGTGACATACTTTCCTGTACATATAACAGCTTATTAGCGAGACCTTGCAAGGTACGCTACCTTGTAAGGTAGGAGGCCAAGCATGTATAGACACACTAGTAAGACTCAAAAAACTTATTGTAAATTATACAGTAAAGTAAATTATGCTTCAGCACAATACGATCAGGGTGATGTATTAGCTAAACGAATTCCTGAGCTTCGTAGAGTTATTGAAATTACCGATTACGACAATGGCATACCAACTACGCACACGTTAAAGTTATATAAAAACAATCGTATTGACTGCTACAGAGTAATAGTTGATGGCAAGCTTTGGAAAGAGCGTATTGGGTGGAGCAACATTCTTGCAGGCATTAGAAAAGCACTACCAAGATTATCTAGAGAAGGGTAAGCCTCTAGAAGAGTAGACACTTTGTAGCATTACTGAAATTTGGTCAACAGAACAGTACCAAGCAAAGCTAGTTCAGTCATGCGAAACAAGCTTTGGGGCATTTTCGATTTAGAAATGGCAGCGTACCGATGTGAACGCTGCCATTTTAGATCTTAATTGTCAGACCACAACCCTATAATTGTTTGATTATCAAACTATTCCACTGTCACTGATTTGGCGAGGTTGCGGGGTTGGTCCACATCGGTGCCTTTTATCAGGGCAACGTAATAGGACAACAGCTGCAACGGGATGGTGTAAATCAATGGGGCCATGTATTCATCACAGTGAGGCACGGGGATGACTTTCATGGTGTCATCAGAGGCGAATTCGGCATCCACATCGGCAAACACGTACATCAAGCCCCCGCGGGCGCGCACTTCTTCCACGTTGGATTTGAGTTTTTCCAGCAGTTCATTGTTGGGGGCCACCACAATCACCGGCATATCCGCATCAATCAACGCCAGCGGGCCGTGTTTCAGCTCGCCGGAAGCATAGGCTTCTGCGTGAATGTAGGAGATTTCCTTGAGTTTCAGGGCACCTTCCATGGCAATGGGGTACTGATCACCCCGGCCAAGGAACAGGGCATGGCTCTTGTCGGCAAAATCTTCGGCCAGTCCGGCAATGGTTTCATCCAGCCCCAGAATTTGCTCGACCTTGGCCGGCAGTGATTGCAGGCTGTGCACCATGGCGGCTTGCATGTCGGCGCTCATGCCGTTGTAGCGGCCAATCACGGCGGTCAGCATCAGCAGGCCCGCCAGTTGCACGGTGAAGGCCTTGGTGGACGCCACACCGATTTCAGCACCGGCTTTCATCATGTAGGCCATGTCGGATTCGCGCACCAGTGATGAGCCGGGCACGTTGCAGATGGTCAATGACGAGGTGTATCCCATCTCTTTGGCCAGACGCAATGCCGCCAGGGTGTCGGCAGTTTCGCCAGACTGGGAGATGGTGACAAACAGGCTGTTGGGGTAGGTGAAGGATTTGCGATAACGAAATTCGGAGGCAATCTCCACATTGCAGGACACGCCGGCCCACTGTTCCAGCCAGTAACGGGCGGTCATGGCGGCATGGTAGCTGGTACCACAGGCGATGATTTGTACGTGGCGAACATCTTGCAGTAATGCTTCGGCATGATCACCAAAGGCGGATGCCAGCACTTCGCCCTGGGCGATGCGTCCTTCCATGGTGCGGGCCAGGGCCAATGGCTGCTCGTGGATTTCCTTCAGCATGTAATGGCGAAACTCGCCTTTATCGCCGGCATCATGGGTGATTTCAGATTCCTTCACTTCCCGCTGCACCACCTCGCCCTGACGGTTATAAATCGTCACGCTGCGGCGGGTGATTTCCGCCACATCGCCTTCTTCCAGATAGGAAAAAGAACGGGTGACCGGTAGCAGGGCCATTTGATCAGATGCCACAAAGTTTTCGCCCAGGCCATATCCCACCACCAGAGGGCTGCCGCTGCGGGCCACCACCAGGCGTTCGCTGTCGCGACGGTCAATCACTACCGTGCCGTAGGCGCCTTTGAGCAGTTTCACGCTGGCCTGCACCGCACTGAGCAAGGAGGTGGTTTGTTGCAGTTGCTGATGCACCAGATGGCAGATGACTTCGGTATCGGTGTCTGACTGGAACTCATAGCCCTTGGCAATCAACTGCTGGCGCAGTTCGGCATGGTTTTCAATGATGCCGTTATGCACCACGGCAATGTCGCCGTGGGACTCATGGGGATGGGCGTTGCGTTCGTTGGGTTCGCCATGGGTGGCCCAGCGGGTGTGGGCAATACCGGTACCACCTGCCAGAGGATGCTGCACCAGGGCGTCAGCCAGTTCCTGCACTTTACCCACCCGGCGGATGCGCTCCAGTTGCTGCTCGTGGATTACTGCCATGCCTGCTGAATCATAGCCGCGATATTCCAGTCGCTTCAGGCCTTCCAGCAGAATTTCCATCACATCCCTTTGCGCTACTGCGCCAACAATTCCACACATGTTATTTCCTGCATTAATGCTTAAATTATGAATGCTGCCAAGGCACCAATAAGACGTTGATGCCATGGCCGCGAATGGTGTCTGCCGCCTCACACGAGAGGCGGTCATCAGTGACCAGGGTTGACACGCTGCCCCAAGGCAGCTCCAGATTGGGAATGCGCCGCTGCATTTTGTCGGATTCCAGCATCACCACCACTTGCTGGGACACTTCGGCCATGACCTTGCTCAAGCGGGTGAGTTCATTGAAGGTGGTGGTGCCCCGTTCAAGGTCGATGCCGTCGGCACCAATGAACAGCTGGTCAAAGTTGTAAGAACGCAGCACCTGCTCGGCCATTTGCCCTTGAAAAGACTCGGAATGGGGGTCCCATGTGCCACCGGTCATCAATAATGTGGGCTCGTTTTCCAGTTCATGCACCGCATTGGCCAGTTGCAGGGAGTTGGTCATGACCACCAGCCCCTGTTTTTGGTTCAGCTCGGGGATTAACCCCAGCGTGGTGGAGCCGCAATCGATGATGATGCGGTTATGATCGCGGATAAGCCCGGCGGCTTTGCGGGCAATGGCCAACTGATTGGCTGAGGGCCCGCGCATGGGGGCTGCCACCAGCTCTTGCGGTAACGATACCGCGCCACCGTAACGGCGCAGCAGCAAGCCGTCGTTTTCCAGTGCCGCCAAATCCTTGCGGATGGTGACTTCCGAGGTGTCGAATGCTTGGGCCAGTTGCTCTACGCTCACTTCGCCCCGTTCATTCAACAGGGTGATAATGGTGTGACGCCGTTGTTGGGTATTGCGTTTGGTCATGCTTGCCTCAAGTTTCGATTCGAAAGAAATTATATTCAATCGAAACTTAAATGCAATCTGCCGCCATAAAAAAAGCAGCCGGATGATACCTGGCTGCTTGATGGGATGGGGGTTACCGGTTAGAAGCGGCTTTCCAGTGCCAGGCTCAGGTGACGGCCTTCACCCACGGTGACATCGGTGTTGCTGCCGCCATCAAGGTAATCCTTGTCGAACAGGTTTTTAACGTTCATGCGCACACTGACATCCGCCCCCAGAATGTTCATGGTGTAGGCGGCGCCCATGTCAAAACGCACATAACCGGCCTTGCTGATGGTGTTGGTCTGGTTGGCAAAGCGTTCGCCCACATATACCGCACCAAAGTTAAGTGCCAGGTCTTCGGTCATTTCATAACGGGTCCAGACGTTGGCCGACCATTCGGGGGCATCGATGGGGGTCTTGCCGTCCAGCTGCTGCGGGTCGTATTCATCGCGCACATATTCCGCATCCAGATACATCATGGAGCCGGTCATGAACCACTGTTCGCTGAGGCGCCCTTGCGCGCCCAACTCCATGCCGCGATGGCGTTGCTCGCCGCTTTGAGTGGTGATGGATTGCTTGCCATCGGCCGTGACGTTAGCCAACTGCTGGGTAACGGTGACGTTGGACACCTTGATGTCAAATACCGCGCCGGTCAGCAACAGGCCGCCGTCAAACAGTTCCCATTTGGTGCCAAGTTCGTACTGCTCGCCGTATTCCGGATCCAGATTGAGCTTGTAGTTGACGTCGTTTTCATCATTCACCAACCCTTGGGGCGTAAAGCTCTTGGAGTAGTTAACGTAAAAATTGCCGTAATCCACCGGTGAATAAATCACGCCGAACTTGGGCGACACGGCATAGCTGTTATTGCCAACGCCGTCTTTTTTCTGCTCGTCGTAACGCACCCCGGCCAGCACTTTCCACTGTTCGTTCAAGGTGATCAAATCTTGCAGATAGAAACCGTAATGCTTGTAGTCACTTTCCGACTTGGTGTCATCATCATGGTAATCCAGCGCCGGTCGCGCAACCGGCGAGCCGGGCATCACCAACTGGTTTTTAGTGCCGGATACCCGTAACTGGCCGTAGTAGTACTTGAGCATGTTGCCGCCCAGCAGCAGCTGGTGCTCGATGCCTGCGGTGGTGAACTGGCCGGTAATGTCCACAAACCCGGTCTTGTGCTGCCAGTCGTCGTAACGGTCAAAGGCGCTGATGGTGTACCCATCGGCAAAAGGGTCTTGTGAGTTTTTTGCCAAGGCCGGCGCGGAGTCCAGCCGTTGCCGGTTAAACTGCTGGTCGTTGTAACCGGTTTTTACCTGCCACTGGCTGTTGAAGTGATAGGTCAGTTCAGCCCCCAGATTTTCTACCGTGTTATCGGTAAACGCCCAAGGCATGTCCCAGATAATTTCCCGGCCGCCAATCAGCTGGCTGTCATCATTCAACCAACCGCCCCGATCGATACCGGTCTTGTCTTCGGTATGGTCATAGCGCAGTGCCAACAGCAGGTCGTCGGTCACATCAAATTCCAGGTTCAGGTACCCCAACCAGCGATCCCGCTCCTGATTGTCGCCGTTTTGGTATTCACGCCAATACTGGCTGTCCTGCTTAACCAGCACCGTGCGATAACGTATGCTTTGGGCCTCATTAAGGCTACCGCCGGCATCCAGCTGCAAGCGGGTGGAGCCGTTGTCATCGGTATCAAACCCCAGATTCAGCAAACGATCATGGGTGGGCTTTTTGGTCACCATGTTAATCAGGCCACCGGGGCCGGACTGGCCATACAGCATGGATGACGGCCCCTTGAGCACTTCAACCTGCTGCAGGGTTTCAATGGGCTGCACATAGTGTGACCACTGCTGGTGGCCATTGATCAGGTAACCCGAACCAGAACTCAGCTCAAAGCCACGGATGTTGAACACCTGGCGGTTCCATTTTTCACTGCCGCCGGTAACGCTGGAGTCGTTGACCAGGACTTCTGAGAGGTTGGTTGCCAGCTGCTCATCGGTAACAAAGTCTGGAATGACGGTAACGGACTGAGGGGTTTCCATCAGGCTGATATCGCCGCGCATGGCACCTGACGCAACACCGGTTTTATAGTCGTTAAACCGGTTGCCGGTCACTTCCATCCGTTCCATGTCCTGCGTCATTTGCTCAGCAACTGCCGGAACAGCGGTGAGTGCTGCCATAACGGCCATGCCTGAAGTGGAAAGCTTGAACCTCATAATTACCTCATTTTTAATGCTGGTAGATGATCGATTAATAAATTAGAGGCAAATATAAATGAGAAAGATTTGCATTTAAAGTGTTTTGATCATATTTCGCCATTTTTTATGTTTCATCCCCCAGTGAGGCGCCATAAACACGCTGATGATTTTTGCCATTACACAATGAGTTTTATTTTGTTTATTAATGAGATAAGCAATAAAAAGGGGAAGTGTTTGCCACTTCCCCCATAACCGTTGTTAAATTCGGGTATTGCTTTATTTGGGTTGTTTCACCGGCCGTTTCCATTCCGGGATATGTTTCTGCTTCACTCGGGTGATGACCAACTCATTGGCGCCCACATTGCGAGTGATGGTAGACCCGGCTCCCAAGGTAGCCCCTTTGGCAATGGACACCGGTGCCACCAGCTGGGTGTCACTACCAACAAACACGTCGTCTTCAATCACGGTAAGGTGTTTGTTGGCACCATCATAATTACAGGTAATGGTACCGGCGCCAATGTTAACGCCATTGCCGATTTGCGCATCCCCAAGGTAGGTCAAGTGCCCGGCCTTGGAGCCTTCCCCCAGCACCGCTTTTTTCATCTCGACAAAATTCCCCACATGGGCCTCGGCTTTCAGCTCTGCCCCCGGACGCAAGCGGGCAAAGGGCCCGGCATTGGCATTTGGCCCGATTTTGGCGCCTTCCACCACCGTATAGGGTTTTACTTCACCGCCATCGGCAATTTCACAATCCACCAAAATGGCACCGGCGCCAATGGTCACGTTATTGCCCAGTACCACTTTTCCTTCAAAAATGACGTTGATGTCAATCATCACGTCCCGGCCGATAACCACATCGCCGCGTACGTCGATGCGGGCAGGATCTCGCAAATTGGCCCCGTTTAGCATCAGTTGCTCGGCCATGCGTGCCTGATAGGCCCGCTCCAGCGTGGCCAGTTGCAGCCGGTTATTGGCGCCTTCGGTTTCAATAGCATCCGTAGGGTGGGTGGTGGTAATGCATGCCCCGTCCCGATGGGCCATGGCTATCACGTCGGTGAGGTAATATTCGCCTTGGGTATTGTGGTTATCCAGTTGTCCCAACCACTGTTTCAGCTGTTTGCCAGGAAGCGCCATAATGCCGCTGTTCACTTCCGTAATGGACAGTTGTTCTGTGGTGGCATCTTTTTGTTCCACAATGCCAACCACCTTGCCGTTTTCCCGCAAAATCCGGCCATAACCCGTAGGATTTGCCAGGTTGACGGTGAGCATGGCCACACCATCCTCGGCGCGGGTAGCCAGCAAGGCCTGCAATGTTTCGCTACGGATAAGGGGCACATCGCCATACAGCACCAGTACGGTGTCATCATCGGCAATGGCTGGAATGGCCTGGGCAACGGCATGGCCTGTGCCCAATTGCTGCGGCTGCGCCACCCAATGGATTTGCGGATCGTCAATGGTGGCCTGTAACTGCTCGCCACCATAACCGTACACCAGGTTTATCTGCTGGGCTTCAAGCGCTTTGGCGGTATCGATGACATGCTGCACCATGCTTTTATGAGCAACTTTGTGCAACACTTTGGGCAAATCGGAACGCATCCGGGTTCCTTTCCCGGCCGCGAGGATCACAACATTGAGCGACATAACCACTTCCTTTATCCAAATGACCGGCACATTCTAACCAAATTGGCAGCCATCTGCAGTGTTCAAATAATATCTTGGCGCTGCCAACATCAAATGCAGGCAATAAAAAAGGCGCCTGTAGGCGCCTTTTTTTGCAGAGTTACATTATCTGGCAATGTTTTTCTTGATGGTCTCGACCACACGCAACTGGGCAATGGCTTTTGCCAGCTCAATTGTTGCTGCCGCGTAATCAAAGTCAGCCCCCGCGTTAGCCATTTCGGCTTCGGCGCGACGCTTGGCTTCTACAGCGGCCTGTTCGTCAATCTCATCGGCACGCATTACGACATCAGCCAATACGGATACAGAAGAGGGTTGCACTTCCAGGAGTCCCCCGGACAGATAAAACACTTCTTCTGAACCATTTTGTTTGACGATGCGCGCCATGCCAGGTTTGATATTCGTCAGCAGTGGAGCATGTCCGGGCATTACACCCAGCTCCCCATCCGCACCGGTTACCTGCAAACTGGCAACTAAGCCGGAATAGATTTTGCTCTCGGCACTGACGATATCAAGTTGTACTGTCATGGCTGCCATCCCGTTCTCCTATCAAAACCAGAGTATTCTCTGATTACTTCTTGTTGGCTTTCTCTACTGCTTCTTCGATAGAACCAACCATGTAGAACGCCTGTTCTGGCAGGTGATCGAATTCACCGTCCAGAATGCCTTTAAAGCCACGAATGGTGTCTTTCAAAGAGACGTACTTACCTGGAGAACCGGTAAACACTTCAGCCACGTGGAATGGCTGTGACAGGAAACGTTCGATTTTACGAGCGCGGGATACTGTCATCTTGTCTTCATCAGACAATTCATCCATACCCAGAATGGCAATGATGTCTTTCAGCTCTTTGTAACGCTGCAGTACGTGCTGCACGCCGGTAGCCACATCATAGTGCTCCTGGCCAACCACTTGAGGATCCAACTGACGAGAGGTGGAATCCAGTGGGTCAACCGCTGGGTAGATACCCAGAGAAGCAATCTGACGAGACAGTACCACGGTAGCGTCCAAGTGGGCGAAAGTGGTTGCAGGGCTAGGGTCAGTCAAGTCATCCGCAGGTACGTAAACGGCCTGTACTGAAGTGATGGAACCCACTTTAGTAGAGGTAATACGTTCTTGCAGAACACCCATTTCTTCAGCCAGTGTAGGCTGATAACCCACCGCTGAAGGCATACGACCCAGCAGTGCTGACACTTCAGTACCCGCCAGGGTGTAACGGTAGATGTTGTCGATGAACAACAGTACGTCACGACCTTCGTCACGGAATTTTTCAGCCATGGTCAGACCGGTCAACGCCACACGCAGACGGTTGCCTGGTGGTTCGTTCATCTGGCCGTAAACCATTGCCACTTTGTCCAGAACGCCTGAGTCTTTCATTTCGTAGTAGAAGTCGTTACCTTCACGGGTACGTTCACCTACACCTGCGAACACAGACAGACCTGAGTGGGCTTTGGCGATGTTGTTGATCAGTTCCATCATGTTAACTGTCTTACCAACACCCGCACCACCGAACAGACCTACTTTACCACCCTTGGCAAACGGACAAACAAGGTCGATTACCTTGATGCCGGTTTCCAGCAATTCAGTGGTGTTTGATTGTTCTTCATAAGAAGGAGCTGCACGGTGAATGACGTAACGATCGTCTTCCCCGATAGGGCCCACTTCATCTACTGGCTCACCCAATACGTTCATGATACGGCCAAGTGTTGCATGACCTACCGGAACAGAAATGGGGGCACCAGTATTTTCCACCTCGATACCACGACGCAAACCATCGGAAGAACCCATGGCGATGGTACGAACTACACCACCACCAAGCTGCTGCTGTACTTCCAGCACCAGGCCTTTACAGGCGCCTTCACCAACGATTCTCAGAGCGTCATATACCTGAGGTACGGCATCATGTGGAAACTCTACGTCCACAACCGCGCCAATTACTTGGACAACAGTACCTGTGCTCATGATTAATCCTCTAAAACTTGTCTTGGTTACCCAGCCTAAACCGCAGCTGCACCGGATACAATTTCCGACAGTTCCTGCGTAATCGCAGCCTGACGGGCTTTGTTATATACCAGTTGCAGATCATCAATCAGGTTGCCTGCGTTGTCTGTTGCTGCTTTCATGGCCACCATTCGGGCAGCCTGCTCAGAAGCAATATTTTCTACAACGCCCTGATAAACCTGAGATTCCACGTAACGAACCAATAATTTTTCCAACAGTTCTTTTGGATCTGGCTCGTAAATGTAATCCCAGCGATGTTGCACATCGTCATCGTCGGATTTAGGCAGAGGCAGCAGCTGCTCGATCACGGGCGCCTGGGTCATGGTGTTAATGAACTTATTGAACACCACGTACAGACGATCCAGTTTGCCTTCGTTATAAGCCTGCAGCATTACCCGCACAGTGCCTATCAGGTCTGCCAGCTTGGGTGCATCACCCAAACCGGAGGCTGAGGCCTGCACCTTGCCACCAAAGCTTCTGAAAAACTGCACACTACGAGCACCGATAGGGCAAAATTGCACTTCGGCACCCTGTTGTTCCCAGTTTTTCACGTCTGCGACAACCTTTTTGAACAGGTTGACGTTCAGACCACCACAAAGACCACGGTCGGTTGCCACAACAATGTATCCAACCCGCTTGGCTTCTCGCACCTCCAAATAGGGGTGTTTGTATTCGAGAGAACCTTGCGCTACGTGACCGATCACCTTACGCATACTTTCCGCATAAGGACGACTGGCAGCCATGCGATCCTGCGCTCTGCGCATTTTACTGGCTGCCACCATCTCCATGGCGGAAGTGATCTTTTGTGTGTTTTTCACACTGGAGATCTTTGATTTAATCTCTTTTGCGCCGGCCATCTCTACTCTCCAATCTGGACCAGAGGTGCCTTATGGGCACCTCGCGTGTTGTTACCAGGTTTGGGTTGCAACGAACTTCTCGATGCCCGCTTTCAGTTCACCTTCAATATCGGAGTTGTAATCACCAGTATTGTTGATGAGCTTCATCAGCTCGGCATGCTCGCTATGCATAAAGGAGAGCAGGGCAGCTTCAAAATCACCGATTTTCTTCAGTTCGATGTTTTTCAGGAAGCCTTTTTCAGCAGCGAAAATGGACACAGCCTGATCTGCAACGCTCATCGGTGAATATTGCTTCTGCTTCATCAGTTCGGTTACACGCTCACCATGCTCCAACTGGGCACGGGTGGCGTCATCCAAATCGGATGCGAACTGAGAGAAGGCAGCCAACTCTCGGTACTGTGCCAGAGCAGTACGGATACCACCGGACAGTTTCTTGATGATCTTAGTCTGAGCTGCACCACCTACACGGGAAACGGAGATACCTGGGTTAACCGCTGGACGCAAGCCAGAGTTAAACAGGTCGGTTTCCAAGAAGATCTGACCATCGGTAATCGAAATTACGTTAGTCGGTACGAACGCAGATACGTCACCAGCCTGGGTTTCAATAATAGGCAATGCGGTCAAAGAACCGGTTTTGCCTTTTACTTCACCATTAGTGAATTTTTCAACATATTCTTCGTTTACGCGGGAAGCACGTTCCAGCAAACGAGAGTGCAAATAGAAAACGTCACCTGGGTAAGCTTCACGTCCTGGTGGACGACGGAGCAGCAATGAAATCTGACGATATGCAACGGCCTGTTTGGACAGGTCATCATAAATAATCAGTGCATCTTCACCGCGGTCACGGAAGTATTCACCCATTGAACAACCGGAATATGGCGCCAGGTACTGCAGTGCTGCAGCTTCTGATGCGGTAGCCACAACCACGATGGTGTTGGCCAGCGCGCCGTATTCTTCCAGTTTGCGTACCACGTTGGCAATGGTGGAGGCCTTCTGGCCAATTGCTACGTAGATACATTTAACACCAGAGTCTCTCTGGTTAATAATGGCGTCAATTGCCAGTGCAGTTTTACCCGTCTGACGGTCACCAATGATCAGCTCACGCTGACCACGACCGATGGGGATCATGGAGTCAACTGCTTTATAACCGGTTTGTACCGGCTGTGATACTGACTGACGCTCAATAACACCAGGGGCAATCACTTCAACAGGTGCAAATCCATCGTTATCGATAGGACCCTTACCGTCGATAGGTTCACCCAGGGTATTAACAACACGCCCCAGCAGACCACGACCTACCGGTACCTGCAAAATGCGACCGGTAGTTTTTACTTTGACGCCCTCAGCCAAATCGGCATAAGGACCCATTACCACGGCACCGACAGAATCACGTTCAAGGTTCAACGCGATTGCATAACGATTGCCAGGCAGCTCGATCATTTCACCCTGCATTACATCGGCCAGGCCATGAATGCGGATGATACCGTCACTTACCGAAACGATAGTACCTTCGTTACGGGCTTCGCTGACAACGTCGAACTGCTCGATCCGCTGCTTAATCAGATCGCTGATTTCAGTGGAATTCAGTTGCATGCTCAAACTCCCAATTACGATTGCAGCTTATCAGACAAACGGTCAAGTTTGCCGCGAACTGACCCATCAATCACCAGGTCACCCGCTTTGATAATCACGCCAGCGATAAGCTGGGCATCCACGCTGCAATTCAGCTTAACTTTGCGTGCGAGACGTTTCTCTAAAGAAGTGCTGATCTGCTCAAGTTGTGAGTCAGAAAGTGATGTCGCAGACACCACACTGGCCTCAACTTCCTTGGCCCATTCCAGTCGGTATTCAGCATATTGCTGAGCAACTGCAGGCAGTACTTCCAAGCGATCGTTTTCGGCCATCACCTTGATCAGATTTTGACCATTGGTATCCATCTGTTCGCCACAAACCTTAATGAAAAGCTCTGCAAGACGATCACTGGCCATAACACCAGCGAGTAGTGGCTGCATGGTCTCGTTTGCACTGACCAATGCGGCAAAGTCGAGCATTTCTGCCCACTTGTCCACAGCCTGATGTTCAACCGCAAAATCAAAAGCTGCCTTTGCATAAGGACGAGCAATGGTGGTTAACTCAGCCATAACTCCACTCCCTTATCAAATTTCCGCAACAAGTTTATCAACAATGTCACGCTGGGCGGCTTCATCAATAGAACGCTCGAGGATTTTCTCTGCACCAACAATGGCAAGAGTCGCGAGCTGCTTGCGCAGATCCTCTTTCACACGGTTACGTTCAGCTTCAATTTCTGCTTGACCCTGAGCGATGATTTTTGAACGCTCAGCGTCTGCTTCGGCTTTGGCTTCGTCAATGATCTGAGCCTTGCGTTTATTCGCAGACTCAATGATTTCGTTGGCGGTAGCTTTGGCTTCTTTGAGTTGATCAGAGGCTTTCTCCTGAGCCAACTCCAGGTCTTTAGCTGCACGGTCAGCGTCTGCAAGACCGTCAGCAATCCTTTTCTGGCGCTCTTCGATGGCATTCATCAAAGGCGGCCAAACAAACTTCATGCAGAACCACACGAAGATAAAAAAGGCGACCGTCTGACCGATTAGGGTAGCGTTGATATTCACAACAGCCTCCTATTTAGATTAAAGACAGAAGCGTTTTTTACAGCATTGCACCCAGAGGGTTGGTGAACAACATATACAGCGCAATACCCACACCGATCATGGTTACGGCGTCAAGCAAACCCGCTACGATGAACATTTTCACCTGCAGCATAGGAGCCATTTCTGGCTGACGAGCAGCACCTTCAAGGAACTTGCCGCCGAGCAGACCGAAGCCAATAGCGGTACCTAAAGCACCCAGACCAATGAGCAAAGCAACAGCAATTGCGGTAAAGCCCAGAATCGTTTCCATCTGTATCTCCAGTTTCTAAATCTATGTTAGTTAATGATTTAGTTTAAAAATTTCTTCAGCAATCCTTAATGATCTTCATGCGCCATGCTTAAGTAAACGATTGTCAGCATCATGAAGATAAACGCCTGCAGCGTGATAACCAAAATATGGAAAATCAGCCAGCCCAGGTGCAAAGTCACACCCAGTGCAGCAATTGCCATATTGGCACCATACATCAGCGCAATAAGGATGAAGATCAACTCACCAGCGTAAAGGTTACCGAATAGACGCAAAGCCAATGAAATAGGCTTAGCAATCAGGGTAACTGTCTCAAGCACGAAGTTGACCGGTATCATTGCCTTTACATTAAAGGGCTGCAGTGTCAGTTCTTTTACAAAACCTGAAATGCCCTTGATCTTAATGCTGTAATAGATAATCAGCCCGAACACACCCAGTGCCAGACTGAAAGTCACGTTAAGATCTGCCGTCGGAACCACCCTCAGATGTTGGTTGTGATCACCAGCAACCAGCGCTGCCACTTGTGGCAACCAGTCAACCGGGATCATATCCATGAAGTTCATCATGAATACCCATACGAAAATGGTCAGAGCGAGAGGTGCAATCAGTTTGTTGCGGCCATGGAAGGTTTCCTTAACGCTGCTATCCACAAACTCGACAATCATCTCGATAAAACATTGAAGTTTACCGGGAACGCCGGTTGTGGCTTTTTTGCCAACGCTGCGGAACAACCACAGGAACAGAACACCAAGCCCTACAGAAAAGAGCAATGAATCAATATGCCATGTCCAGAAACCACCGTCATGTCCTGAAGCCCAGAACGTCAGGTGGTGCTGGATATATTCCTGCGATGACACTTCACCAGTTGCAGACATGATTCATCCCACTTAACTTTGCTTGAAGTATAAAGGAGCTGTCCAATGCACAATTAACCCCAGCAAATAACAAACAAAAAGCGGCATGAATGCCGTTTTTAGTAAAATAAATGCCATTGAAAACAATGCGATAGTTAACAGCAACTTTACCGCTTCCCCCCAGTAAAAGCCTTTGAGCACTTTTGCTGCAGCGCTAGCCCCCGAATGGGAGAACGCCAGGGTCGCGAACACGAAATTAGGGACAACAGCAATAACAGCACCGGCTAATGCCGACATACCGCCATTCTCCCCTTGCATAACGAAGAACACCACCGAAGCCAATCCGGTAACCGCGGCTTGAAGCATTATCAGTTTGTAGGCTGACTTGCGGCCACGACGAGCCAAATTAGCAATCAATCGATCTTCTCCGTAATTCCTTTTTGTTTCGGTGACCGAGTATGAAAAAAACTGGGCGCCGGCGCAAAAAGCTTGCGAAAGTATACCTTTTCGATGCATTCACGCAACGTTGACAACACTAAAAAAAAACTACCCAAAGTTTCTTTAGTATTAAGTTATACAATCACTTATCATTTTAATTTGTAATTAATTTACAGATTTCTTTTTTGAAATAAGTTTTATTTACCAAAATCAGTTTATCTTGGCGATAATTCCGTCTAATTCCGATAAATCGTGGTAATTAATTACAATTTTACCTGCACCCTTGGCAGTATGGGTAATATTAACTTTTGTGCCCAATTTTTGAACTAATTCGCTTTCCAGCCGTGTCAGATCTGCATTTTTTATATTTTTTTCAGTTTTCTCTGGAGGATTTAACACTTTGTTGATCAGTCTTTCAGTTTCACGAACTGTCAATTCTTTTGCCACAACAACCCGCGCCACGTGCAATTGTTGATCCCCATCAAGTGCCAACAGGGCCCGAGCGTGGCCCATGTCAATATCGCCACGTTCAAGCATCACTTTCACGCCGTCATTCAGGGCATTGAGGCGCAACAGATTCGACACGCTTGCCCGCGATTTACCAACGGCATCGGCAATCTGTTGATGGGTCAGGGAAAACTCTTCAATGAGGCGATTGAGCGCAATGGCTTCTTCCATGGCGTTAAGATCTTCCCGCTGGATGTTTTCTATCAGGGCGATGGCAACAGCGCTTTCATCCGGGACCTGCTTGACGATGCAGGGGACTTTGTCCAGTTGTGCCAACTGGGCGGCCCGCCAGCGACGTTCGCCGGCAATGATTTCATAGTGTCCGTTATCAATCTGACGCACCACGATGGGCTGGATGACGCCCTGGGCCCGAATGGATTCGGCCAGTTCTTCCAGTGCGTCCGGAGACATGTCTTTACGCGGCTGGTATTTACCGGGTTTTAGCAAATCCAGGTCAAGATTCAGTAATAATTCACCCTTGCTGACATTGGATTCAGGCCCATCCGTTGTTTCCCGCTTTTGATTGGCGGCATGACTGGTGCTAAGCAGTGCATCCAGGCCTTTTCCCAAACCGCGTTTTTTCAATGTCATTGTGGTTCCTTTCGCTTTTTATACTTGTTCTGCCTGATGGGTTTGTTGCTCGGCGCGGCGGATGATTTCGCCGGCCAGTGCCAGATAGGCTTTGGCGCCGGCACTGCCCTTGTCGTAATACATGGCGGGGGCACCAAAACTTGGCGCTTCTGCCAAACGCACGTTGCGGGGGATGACGGTGCGGTACACTTTATCACCGAAATGCTGTTTAAGCTGATCGGAGACATCATTGGACAGGCGATTGCGCGGATCGTACATAGTCCGCAAAATGCCTTCAATCCCCAGCCCGGGATTGACCATGGACGCCAATTTGGAGACGGTGTCCATCAAGGCGGTCAATCCCTCCAGGGCATAATATTCACACTGCATGGGTACCAGCACGGAATCCGCCGCCGACATGGCATTCACCGTCAGCATGTTCAACGATGGCGGGCAGTCGATAAAAATAAAGTCATAGTCATCCCGCACGGCAGACAAGGCGTTACGCAGGCGGATTTCCCGGGCAAAAAACTCAATCAGTTTAATTTCTGCGGCGGTCACATCCCCATTGGCGGCAATGAGATCGTATTTGCCCACGGTATCCCTGATGACCACCTCATCAAAGGGTTTTTCATCCACCAACAGTTCATAGGCGGTGTTTTCCACTTCGTATTTGTCAACACCACTGCCCATGGTGGCATTTCCCTGGGGATCTAAGTCAATCAGCAATACCCGACGCTTGGTTGCCGCCAAAGATGCCGCCAGATTGACACTGGTTGTTGTTTTCCCTACGCCACCTTTCTGGTTGGCTACGGCAATGATTTTCGCCACTCTGTCACCTTATCCATCAAGATTATTTTTTACCCGATTGTTACCAAGTTGCTTGATACGCCAATGAATTGCAAGAAGCTCAGTCCCTTGGAGTGATGATCAACAGGTGCCGCTGTTCATCCAGTTGGGGCACGTTGAGGCGAATAGACTCCGCCACCGCGTATTTGGCTGGCAACATGGCAAGCTCTTCATCATCCAGCTGCCCCTTGAGCGCATAAAAGGCGCCGTGGGCAGCAGGCAAATGACCACACCAGTTCACCATGTCGCTTACCGACGCAAAGGCCCGGCTCAGTACGCCATCAAAGGGGGTTTCAGGCTGATAATCCTCCACCCGGCTTTCAACGGATGTAATGTTGTTAAGCTTCAGTTCTATTTGCACCTGCCGCTGAAAACGGATGCGCTTGCCCAGGCTGTCCAGCAGCACAAACTGTTTACCGGGATTCAATATGGCCAACGGGATCCCCGGTAATCCGGGCCCGGTTCCCACATCAATGAAACGCTCCCCTCGCAGGTAAGGTGATACCACCAGACTGTCCATGACATGGCGAACCAGCATCTGTTCCGGCGCCCGAACCGAGGTGAGGTTATAGGCCTTGTTCCATTTGTGCAAAAGCGCAATAAATGCCAGCAATTGCTGTTGTTGGGTGTCGCTCGCCACAATTTTGGCGTCGTCAAGATAGTGTTTCAGCTGCGCTGTCAGCACAAAAATAACTCCTGATTATGATGCGGAGGTTATTATGAAGCCCCAAAAAGACTAAGGGAAGCCTGACACTTCCCTTAAATGCCTTTAAAGGCGGGGATCAGGCACTGCGGCGCAGTAATCCACGTTTTTTCAGGTGTACCAGCAAAATGGAGATGGCCGCCGGTGTGACGCCGGAAATCCGCGATGCCTGACCGATGGTTTCCGGTTTGTGCGCATTGAGCTTGGCAATCACCTCATTGGATAACCCGGGCACTTCCTGGTAATCCAGTTCCAGTGGCAGGCGGGCATTTTCATTGCGCAGCGCTTTTTCTATCTCGTCCTGCTGGCGTTGGATATACCCGGCATATTTCACCTGGATCTGAATTTGCTCGGCTACATGGGGATCGCTGACGCCGGGGCCAAACCCTTCCACGGCCATCAGTTTTTCATAATCCATTTCCGGCCGGCGCAGCAGTTCCTCAAAGGAGGCTTCCCGGGAAATGGGGGTGTTAAGCTGCGGATTAAGCGCATTTACCAAAGGAGAGTTCACATGGACCCAATGGCTGCGTAAACGCTGCATTTCGGTGTCGATGGCTTCCATTTTTTCAGAAAAAGCCGCCCAGCGCTGATCGTCCACCAATCCCAGCTCACGTCCTTTCTCGGTCAGACGCAGATCGGCATTATCTTCCCTGAGCAACAAGCGGTATTCCGCCCGGCTGGTAAACATCCGGTAGGGTTCTTTGGTGCCAAGGGTGGATAGGTCATCCACCAGCACGCCTAAATAAGCCTGATCCCGCCGAGGGCACCAACTGTCTTTTTCCTGCACTTTAAGTGCCGCATTGGCGCCCGCCAGCAACCCTTGGGCCGCGGCTTCTTCATAACCTGTGGTGCCATTGATTTGTCCAGCAAAAAAGAGTCCGTCAATGGCTTTGGTTTCCAATGAGTTTTTCAAATTTCTCGGATCGAAATAATCATACTCAATGGCATACCCGGGACGCAGGATTTCAGCGTTTTCCATGCCTTTAATGGATCTGACCAAATTGATCTGCACATCAAACGGCAAGCTGGTGGAAATGCCATTGGGATATAACTCATGGGTATTCAAGCCTTCTGGCTCCATGAATACCTGATGGGAACTCTTGTCGGCAAAACGGTGGATCTTGTCTTCAATGGAAGGGCAATAACGAGGGCCAACCCCTTCGATGATCCCGGAATACATGGGGCTGCGATCCAGTCCGCCACGGATGATCTCATGGGTACGCTCATTGGTATGGGTGATATAGCAAGAGATCTGTTGCGGATGCTGAGCCACGTTTCCCATGAATGACATTACCGGCAACGGAAAATCGCCTTTTTGTTCCGTCATTTGGGAAAAATCCACAGTGCGGGCATCAATGCGTGGCGGAGTGCCGGTTTTTAGGCGGCCCACAGGCAATGCCAAGTCCCGTAAACGTTTGGCCAAAGCAATGGAGGGTTCGTCGCCGGCTCGTCCGCCGCTGTAATTTTGCAGCCCGATATGAATTTTACCGCCAAGGAAGGTGCCGGTTGTCAGTACCACCGCTGAGGCGGCAAATGCCAACCCCATTTTGGTGATAACGCCGGTCACTCGGCCATTTTCAACCACCAGATCATCTACTGGCTGCTGAAATAAACGCAAATTGGGCTGATTTTGCAAAATGCGTTGAATGGCTTGCCGATACAGGGCCCGGTCAGCTTGAGCCCTGGACGCCCTGACCGCAGGGCCTTTACTGGAATTAAGAATGCGGAACTGGATGCCGGCATGATCGGTAGCGGTTGCCATCGCACCGCCCAAGGCATCTATCTCTTTTACCAGATGCCCTTTGCCTATGCCGCCAATGGCAGGATTGCAGGACATCTGCCCAAGGGTGTCAAGGTTATGTGTCAGCAACAGGGTTTTACACCCCATTCTGGCCGCCGCCAACGCCGCTTCGGTTCCGGCATGCCCTCCACCGACAACAACTACATCAAACCGTTCATGAAAACGCATTTTAAACCTTCTGTGACACCAAATAATCAAAAACCAAGTAGCCGATCATTTTAGCATTTCAAAAGAGGTAGGTGAACGATCTATTTAGGGATTAGATCCCGTCAAGGATCAGGCTATTAGATCTTAAGATCTTTATATAGATCTGTTTATTACTCTTACTATTAGGATCGTCACTTTCTGTGGAAAATGGTATTTTTTAAATAAATACATAAGGTTATTTAAAAATTAAGCTGTGATCTATTGTCGATCTACAGGCGGATAGGGTGGGGATAGATCGGCAAGTTATCCACACCCCGGTGAGGTGGCCAATCGGGAGGATCATCCATGCAACGGTTGATCAGATCAATATGACATTTTATCCACATATTTATTATTTTATATTTATTTATGTGGATAAAATGGTACTTATCTGTGTGTATATGGGTATGAATTATATCGCCTAGATGATCACAGTTCGCCAATCCAGTTTCTAAGCCAATGTAAAGCAGCATCTTCCGGGACAGGATCCCGTTGTACATCAATCTGAATCTTATCCACAAAAGCCGTTGCGCCTTTTTCCGTTAACAGGGCGGCGAGTTTTTCTGGCCCCTGACAAAAAGTGTCATAGCTGGAGTCGCCAATGGCGCATAAGGCATATTCCAGTTGCTGGAAAATATCATCTTCATCGGCCACTTGTTGATAGAGGGGTTGCAGGTTATCCGGCAGATCTCCCGCGCCATGGGTGGACGATACAATCAGCCACAGGTTTGTGGGGTCCAGCTGCGATAGCTCCGCTGCCAAATGGATATTGGCGTTATGTCCCTGCTGTTGCAGTTCTGTTGCCAACTCATCCGCTACATATTCTGCGCCGCCCAAGGTGGTGCCTACCAGAATCTCAATTGTTGCCATGTTGTGTCCTTGATAATGCATCGGTAAAAACCGGGAAAAATGCTGGGGGCATGGTAATTCATTAAGGGTTAAGGCTGAAAGTGGTGGCTCACATCCGTTAAAAGGCTTTGTGTTAACTGTTTGTTTATTTGCCAGCTTTGCCCCTTGCCATTGTGGGTCAGCAGGTGCGCGTGGCTTGCCTTTCAGGCCGGTTAGGGTTAACAACCTGGGCAAAACTTATGCATTTTATTCATTAACAAGCCTGAATAAATGCTTTTTTATCTACCTAAACAGACATTAGGTTTAACCACTTAACCATTGTGTGTTCAGAAATATTTTGTGATAATCTTCACGTTTATCGAACTACTCAGACAAAAATCACATTTTGTTTGTGTGGAAAAGTGGCATCAATCAATCATCAATTGCGCCATGAGTGCAAATTACATCAAAACAAAATGTTAACACTTTGTTTTGAATGTAAATATAACAACGATGATGAGAGATGAAATGAACGATGCTTGGGCGATTGAACAAGGGTTTATTTTTCCGCCACTATCCAATGGTTTGATTTATACGGAATGGTGCTGACGTCTATGATGTCGTCGCCGAGCTGTTATCGGTTCGATATCAATAGCGTTGTTCACGCTGCTGCCTTTCTGGCAGTGGATGTTATCAACCTCTGTCATTAGAGGAAGGTTCTTTGTGTTTATTCGTAGCCTAAGTAAAGTCGCTTTGGCCAGCATGGTGTTATTCCTGGCTGGCTGTGAAGGGGGCGTGCTCGACCCGAAAGGACATGTAGGGTTGCAGGAAAAAAATCTGATTATTGTCGCCACGGCATTGATGCTGTTGGTGGTGATTCCCGTCATATTTATGACCCTGTATTTTGCATGGAAATACCGCGAAGGTCGCGATGAGCCCTATACGCCTAAATGGGCGCATTCAAAAACAATCGAAACTGTTGTGTGGATAGTTCCGGTTATCATTGTCATTATTCTTGGCACTATTGCCTGGAAAACCACCCATGAGCTGGACCCTTACCGGCCACTGGATCATGAACGTGATCATTTGACGGTAGAGGTGGTGTCACTCAACTGGAAATGGCTGTTCATTTACCCGGAACAGGGAATTGCCGCCGTTAATGAGCTGGTATTTCCAACAGATGTTCCCGTGCAGTTTAAGGTCACGTCCGATTCGACCATGAACTCGTTCTTCATTCCCCAGTTAGGTAGCCAGATATATTCCATGGCGGGTATGGAAACCAAGTTGCACTTGATTGCCAATGAGCCCGGCACCTTTAACGGTATGTCTGCCAACTACAGCGGAGCCGGTTTTACCGGGATGAAGTTCAAGGCCACGGCAACAGCAACAGACGCTGATTTTGAAAAGTGGGTTGCTTCCGTGAAGGCCACAGGTTCAGTGCTGAATTCTCAGAGTTATGCTGAGCTGGCCAAAACCAGTGAAAACAATCCTGTGCAGTATTATGGCGCTGTGTCAGACGGTCTGTTCCATGAGATCGTGATGAAATTCATGCAGCACTACAACGACTGGAGCAAGGACGGTAAAGCACATGGCGAACATCAGGGACACGGTAATGCTGAAGCGGCACCGTCTGATATGCATATGATGCATCATGATTCGTCATCTACCGTTGAACACGCCAAAGCCAATGGGGAGGCGTAGGGATCAACATGTCTTTATTAGGTAAACTTTCTCTTGATGCGGTTCCTTTCCATGAACCTATTGTAATGGTGACGCTTGCTGCTGTTGCTGTGGGTGGTTTGGGATTGCTGGCCGCAATTACCAAGTTCAAAAAGTGGGGCGTACTTTGGCATAACTGGATCACTTCAGTGGATCATAAACGCCTGGGGATCATGTACATCATCCTGGCGATGGTGATGCTTATCCGTGGTTTTGCCGACGCCATTATGATGCGTACCCAACTGGCGCTGGCCACCAATGGTGCAGAGGGCTATCTGCCACCTGAACACTATGATCAAATCTTCAGTGCTCACGGCGTCATCATGATCATCTTCATGGCCATGCCATTTATGGTCGGTTTGATGAACATAGTGTTGCCGCTGCAGATTGGGGCGCGGGATGTGGCTTATCCGTTCCTGAACAACCTGAGTTTCTGGTTAACGGCTTCGGGTGCGGTACTGATTAACATCTCCCTTGGGGTTGGTGAATTTGCCAAGACAGGTTGGGTGGCTTATCCGCCGCTGTCAGAGCTCACGTACAGTCCAGGGGTAGGGGTTGATTATTACATCTGGGCGCTACAGATATCGGGGCTTGGAACCTTGCTCACGGGGATTAACTTCCTGGTGACCGTGTTCAAGATGCGGGCGCCTGGCATGAAGCTGATGCAGATGCCGGTATTCACCTGGGCATGTACCTGGGCCAATATCCTGATTGTGGCTTCTTTCCCCATTCTGACCGCCACGCTGGGCATGCTGACGCTGGATCGTTACATGGACTTCCACTTCTTCACCAATGAAGCCGGTGGTAATGCCATGATGTACATCAACCTGTTTTGGGCCTGGGGTCATCCCGAGGTGTACATCCTGATTTTGCCCGCGTTCGGGATTTTCTCTGAAATCGTCTCCACATTCAGCTCCAAGCGGTTGTTTGGTTACACCTCCATGATTGTGGCCAGTGGTGCCATTTCGGTGCTGGGCTTCATTGTATGGCTGCACCACTTCTTTACCATGGGGTCCGGTGCCAACGTCAACGCCTTCTTTGGGGTGATGACGATGATTATTGCCGTACCTACCGGGGTGAAACTGTTCAACTGGATTTTCACCATGTACCGGGGCAAGGTGCGCATTACCGTCCCCATGATGTGGACACTGGGTGCGATGACCACCTTTACCATCGGTGGGATGACCGGGGTGTTGCTGGCGGTGCCTGGTGCGGATTTCGTGCTGCATAACAGTTTGTTCCTGGTGGCTCACTTCCATAACACCATTCTGGGTGGCGCAGTATTCGGTTACCTGGCCGGGTTTGCCTACTGGTTCCCGAAAGCCACCGGTTTCCACCTGAATGCCAAATACGGCAAGGCCGCTTTCTGGGGCTGGCAGATAGGTTTTTATGTTGCCTTCATGCCGTTGTACGTGTTGGGCTTCTTGGGGATGACCCGTCGTTTGAACCATACCGATAATCCGGATTGGAACATTTGGCTGTATATCTCCACAGTGGGTGCCTTCATTATCCTGTTTGGCATCATCTCCCAGTTCATTCAGTTGTATGTGTCCATTCGCGATCGTGAGCAAAACCTGGACACCACCGGGGATCCATGGGATGGCCGCACGCTGGAATGGTCGACTGCAAGTCCGCCACAGTTCTACAACTTTGCCAAATTGCCCGATGTTCACAGCATTGATGTGTTTGCCGAGCAGAAGGAAGAGGGCACCGCTTATGCGAAGCCGGCACAATATTCAGCTATCCACATGCCAAAAAATACTGCGGCAGGGGTGCTGATTGGCGCTGCGCTGACAGTCATGGGCTTTGCGCTTATCTGGCATATTTGGTGGTTGGCTGCGCTTAGTTTTGTCGGAACCGTGGGGCTGTTTATTGCCAGATCCTACGATTCAGACGTGGATTACTACGTACAGCCCGATGAAGTTAAGCAGATAGAAGAAGCCCATCTTAAAAATGTTGCGGAGGTAGCGGCATGAGCACCCTGAGTCACACTGTGGATGCCGGCGCACACGACGAGCATCATCACGATACCGGTAATGTCACGCTGTTCGGTTTCTGGCTTTACCTGATGACGGACTGTCTGTTATTTGCTTCCGTCTTTGCCACCTATGCCGTGTTGTTCATGAATACGGCCGGTGGGGTATCCGGTCACGATATTTTTGAGCTGGATTACGTGGCGGTAGAAACCGCGGCGCTGCTGCTCAGTAGTATCACTTACGGCTTTGCCATGTTGGCCGCCCATAAGAAGAATGTGTCAGGCACCTTGGGGTGGCTGATGATCACCTTCATTCTTGGGGCCGTCTTCATCGGCATGGAAGTGAATGAATTCTACCATCTGATTGCCCAAGGGAACGGGCCGGATCGTAGTGCATTCCTTTCCGCATTCTTCGCGCTGGTGGGCTTGCACGGCTTACACGTTACCGCCGGCTTGATCTGGATGGCCATCATGATGATGGAAGTGGTTAAACGGGGACTGGGTAACCGTACCATTACCCGCCTTGGCTGCCTGAGCATGTTCTGGCACTTCCTGGATGTTATCTGGATTTGTGTGTTTACCGTTGTATACCTAATGGGGGTTATCTAATGAGTGATTTAGCTAATCAAGCGGCTCATGATGAAAGCCATGGCAGCGTAAAATCCTATCTGACAGGGTTTGTGTTGTCGGTTATTCTGACGGCTATCCCTTTCTGGGCGGTAATGACCCAGGCATTCGATAAAACCACCACCATCGTGCTGGCGGTAACCTTGGCCGTTGTGCAGATCATTGTGCATCTGAAGTATTTCCTGCATCTGGATTTCACGCCACATGGCAAGGAAAACACCATTGCATTTTTGTTCTCTGCACTGATTATCGGTCTGGTTGTCGGGCTGTCTATCTGGATCATTTACAGTGCCAATGCACTGATGATGTATATGTGAGTTTGCCATGATGAACCCTTATCTCAATGTAACCAAACCCGGCATTATCATGGGTAACCTGATTTCTGTGGCTGGAGGCTTTTTCCTGGCATCCCGCGGGCAGATTGACTGGTTGCTCATGCTGGCAACCATCGTGGGATTATCACTGGTGGTGGCATCAGGTTGTGCCATTAATAACTGCATAGACCGCGACATTGACGCCAAGATGAAGCGTACCCGCAACAGGGTAACGGTCACGGGGGAATTGTCTGCGGCTAAAGCATTTTGGTTTGGGGTATTACTGGGAACGGTAGGGTTCACTGTATTGGCTGTTTACACCACCCCCATGGCCACCCTGTTTGCCGTCATAGGCTTTGTGGTTTATGTGGGGTTTTACAGCCTTTACATGAAACGGAACTCGGTTTATGGCACCGTTGTGGGCAGTCTTTCCGGCGCCGTACCGCCCGTTGTAGGGTATTGTGCGGTTGCCGGGCAGTTTGATGCCGGCGCCGCCATTTTGCTGCTGATGTTCTGTTTATGGCAAATGCCGCATTCCTATGCAATCGCCATCTTCCGTTATGATGACTACAAGGCGGCTAACATCCCCGTATTACCGGTGGCTAAGGGCATTGCCAAAGCCAAGATGCACATCGTGCTGTATATTGCGGTTTTCAGCATTGTTACCGCATTGCTGCCGCTTAGCGGTTATACCGGGGCGGCCTTTATGATTGTGGCTTGTTCCACCAGCTTGTGGTGGTTAGCCATGGCATTGCGGGGATATCGCAGTGATGTGGATGTGAACGGCTGGGCTCGTCAGGTGTTTGTCTTTTCCATTTTCACCATTACTGCGCTCAGCATCACCATGGCACTCGATTTCAGAATGGTCACACCACAACTGTTCGTGCAGTTGTAATCAGTCCTGTTAATGTGGCCAATACCAATTGGCCACTACACTTTTTTATATTGATTTTCATAGGTTTTTCTCATCTTGTGCACCAGAATTTATCTTCGGATCACATTTGGCGCAAGAATCGACAAACCCTTCAAATCACTTCCCGATACAAAAAGAGCTGAAAATTTTGCCCAGAAGATCATCTGAGGTGAATTGGCCGGTTATTTCCGACAGTGCCTGTTGGGTCATGCGCAGTTCTTCCGCCAGTAATTCTCCGGCATGAAAGACTTCCAACTGTGTTTTGCCCTCTTGCAGGTGTTTGCCGGCTTTTTCCAGGGCATCCAGATGACGTCTACGGGCAATGAAGCTGCCTTCCAGATTGCTCTGGTAACCCATCAGTTGCTTGAGGTGCTGTTTTAACTGGGGAATTCCCAATCCGTTCTTGGCGGAAATGCGAAAAACGCTATAACCCTGTTCTTCGGTGGCCGTTAATGGTTCACCGGTCAAATCCGCTTTGTTTCGGATGACGGTAATGCCCAACTTGGCGGGCAAGCGGTCTATAAAGTCTGGCCAGATTTCCTTGGGATCCACGGCATCGGTGTCGGTGCCATCCACCATGAACAGCACCCTGTCGGCACTGTCTATTTCATTCCAGGCGCGTGCGATACCGATTTTTTCTACGGCATCTTCGGTGTCTCTGAGACCGGCAGTATCGATGATATGCAGCGGCATGCCGTCAAGATGAATGTGCTCTCGCAGTACATCGCGGGTGGTACCGGCTATTTCGGTCACAATGGCGGATTCTTTCCCTGCCAACGCATTCAGCAGGCTGGATTTGCCGGCGTTGGGCCGTCCGGCAATGACGACTTTCATGCCTTCGCGGATAAGGGCGCCTTGTTGGGCGCTGTGTTGTACTTCATCCAGTTTGGCAATAATGCCGTAAAGGGCACTGGCTATTTTGCCATCGGAGAGGAAATCCACTTCTTCATCGGGGAAATCAATGGCAGCTTCCACGTACAGGCGCAGGTTGGTGACTTTATCCACCAGTTGGTGGACTTCGTTGGAAAACTCCCCTTGCAGGGAGGCCATGGCACTTTTGGCGGCTTGCTCGCTGGTGGCATCAATCAAATCGGCAATGGCTTCTGCCTGGGCCAAATCCAGTTTGTCGTTAAGAAAGGCCTGTTCGCTGAACTCGCCGGGTCTGGCCATGCGTATGCCATCAATGGCTAAGATGGAATGTATCAGCATGTCCATCACGATTTGCCCGCCATGACCCTGGAGTTCCAGTACATCTTCTCCGGTAAAGGAGTTGGGGCCCTGGAAGAACAGGGCAATGCCTTGGTCGAGGGTATGTCCTTGAGCGTCCTTGAAGGCGCAGTAGTCAGCATAACGCGGTTTGGGCTGATGCCCTAGGATGTGCATGGCAACATCCCGTGCTTTGTTGCCGGAAACCCTGACAATGCCTACGCCGCCTTTACCAGGAGCGGTTGCCTGCGCCACTATGGTATCTGCCACCTTGTTGCATCCTTTGTTGTTTGGTTACATTGAATAAGTTAAAAGGCGGCATTTAGCCGCCTTTTAAAGGAGTGGTACCGGGTTATTTCAACCCTTTTTTCTCCAGTCCAGCATAAATGATTTTCTGTTGGATGATGGCCACAATGTTACCCATCAACCAGTACAGAACCAGACCTGACGGGAACCACAGGAAGAATACGGTAAAGACGACCGGCATCCACTGCATCATTTTTGCCTGCATGGGATCCATGGTTGGCGACATCGGCTGCATTTTCTGCATGATGAACATGGATACGCCGTTCAGGATTGGCAGCACGTAGTATGGGTCCTGTACGGAGAGGTCGTGGATCCACAGCATGAAGGGTGCATGACGCAACTCTACGCTTTCCAGCAATACCCAGTACAAGGCAAGGAAAATAGGCATCTGCAACATGATTGGCAAACAGCCGCCCATGGGGTTTACTTTCTCCTTGCGATACATCTCCATCATCGCCTGGCCCATTTTCTGGCGGTCATCGCCCAAGCGGTCTTTCAGCTCCTGTATTTTGGGCTGCAGGTTGCGCATTTTCGCCATGGAGGTGTATTGCGCCCGGGTTAACGGGAACAAAATGCCACGCACGGTGAAGGTGATGAGAATGATGGCCAAGCCCCAGTTACCCACAAAAGAGTGGAAAAACAGCATCAGTTTGTAGATGGGCACAGCCAACCACCACAGAACCCCGTAATCCACCACCAGGTTTAAGGATTCAGACAGTTCAGACAAGGCAGCCTGATCTTTGGGGCCTACGTAGAAATCCGCACCCACGGTGGCAGATGTTCCAGGAGCCACGGTGCTGGGTTGGCCACGAAAACCGATGTTGGCCATGGCACCATTGGTCACGCTACTGTAAATAACGTTGTTCTGCTCAGCTGGTGGTACCCAGGCGGACACGAAGTAGTGCTGCAGCATGGCAGCCCAACCGCCTTGGGTCTCTTTGCGCAGGTCTTTTTCCTTGATGTCATCAAAGTTGTATTTTTCGTAGCGGGTATCGGCGGTTGAGAATGCGGCCCCACGGTAGGTTGGCATCATCATGTGGCTGTCAGACGGTTTGATGGTCTGCTTGATTTGACCATACATCTGTACCTGCAGCGGCTCAGAGGAGGTGTTATTAATCTGATAATCTACCCGGATATCAAATTTGCCTCTCTGGAAGGTAAAGATTTTGGTGTATTTAACGCCGTTTGGCGCCGTATAGGTAAAGGGTACCTTGAGGGTGTCATCACCCTGTTGCAGCGTAAACTCTTTGCTGCTTACGGCATAGGCAGGGCGGCCAGCATTGCTGTCAATGCCACCGCTGCCAATCAAGCCGCTTTGGGCAATGTAGGTAAAGCCCTGGGTTTGTTCCAGCAGCACGAATGGCGCATCTTTACCTTGCTCCAATTTATGCGCCACCAACGCGGATTGCACAATGTCACCACCAACAGGATTGATCAGTACATCCAGCTGATCGGTTTTTACCCGGACTAAATCTTTGGTGGCGGCAACCGTGGGGTCAGGTACACCGGCGCTGCTGTCTGCTGTGGGCACATCTTGCATGGTGTCCAGCGTTTGAGCGGCCACTGTGGTTTCAGTCACGGCCGGTTTGGGCGCTTTATCTGTTTGCCATTGCTGCCAGATGATGACGCTGACAGCCAATAGCGCGATAAGCAGAATATTGCGTTGAGATTCCATAGCCTATTTATTACACCTGTTTTTTTTAGGGGGGACTGGGTCATTGCCGCCCGGATGCAAAGGGTGACATTTTAATATGCGTTTTATGGCAAACCAACTCCCTTTGATAGTTCCGTGCACCTGCACAGATTCTATCGCGTAATGAGAGCACGAAGGGTTAAATCGACAGCGCTGTCCCAGCATGGGGCTGATAAAAATCTGATAGCCTCTAATGGCCTTGATTATCAACCATTGAAACGGCGACTGAGCTTGCGCCATAACTTTTCCACCAATTTCCTGAGCTGTTCGTTATCCAGCTCCAGAACACCGCCACGGACCAATACCACAATGTCCACCGGTGGCAGATTATACTGATTAAGTCTGAAACTTTCGCGAACAATACGTTTTACGCGATTGCGCTGATTAGCCCTTTTTACATGACGTTTGGCAACAGTCAAGCCTAATCTTGGATGTTCAAGACTATTAGACATCGCCAACAAGGTTATTTCAGCAGAGGAGGCTTTTTGCGGGTCAGTAAAAACAGAATTAAATTGCGCGGGAGTTAACAAGCGTAACTCCCGCGAAAAGGTGTAGCTAGTCACCTAAATTTCTACTCATTCTTAGATTAAGCAGAAAGACGAGCGCGACCTTTAGCACGGCGGCGAGCCAGTACCTTACGGCCGTTTGCTGTCGCCATACGTGCGCGGAAGCCGTGAGTACGCTTCCGCTTCAGGTTGCTAGGTTGAAAAGTACGTTTACTCATGATGGCAATCCGTATTGTTAGTTAATTTGCCTCGGCCGATGAAAATCATTTCGGGGAGGTATAAAAAAGAGGCCGAATTGTAATCACATTTATAACAGGCGTCAATAAGCAGAATGTCCTGAAACGTGAATCACGGCCTTTCATAAGCGGGTTAATTGACAAAATGCACTACAAATTGTGGATAACTCTGTGCATTTACCACAACATCTAGTAGTTAATGATAATATCAACCGATCGCCGGCGGCTATTATAGATCAACCCTGATCCCTTAATAAAGTAGCAAATATCATGGATTATCACCCCACAGATCCTGTAGGATCTAGCAAGATCTGATAACCACAGAGATCTCGATCCGCTTGGGGATAATTACACATGTTCCATAGCGATTATCCAGATCTCTCTATAGAATAGCCTCCCTTGCGGAGTTGGATTGGGGATAAGTTTGTGACTGTTTCACTATGGCAGCAGTGTACCGGGAGATTGCAGGATGAGCTCTCTGCTCAGCAGTTCAGTATGTGGATCAGACCGTTACAGGCCGAAATGGATGGTGAAACCCTGGTGTTGTATGCGCCCAACCGGTTTGTGCTGGATTGGGTCAGGGATAAATATCTTAATATCATCAATCAGTTTTTCAGCGAACAACTGGGCAGTGAAGCGCCAAAGTTGCGCTTTGACATTGGCAGCCGTCCGGTTGTCAGAAATGAAGCCATCAATGGCGCTGTTGGCAAAGCCCGCCCCAAGGCCGTGACCAAACCCAGTGTTGCCGCAGCATTCAACCGCGATGACGAAGAGCCGGTAAGCAATCATCCCTACCGCAGCAACATCAATCCTACTTACCAGTTTGACAACTTTGTGGAAGGTAAATCCAACCAGTTAGGGAAGGCGGCTGCGCAACAGGTGTCCGAAAATCCTGGTGGTGCCTATAACCCGTTGTTTCTATACGGTGGTACCGGTTTGGGTAAAACCCACTTGTTGCATGCCGTGGGCAATGGGATTTTACAAAACAATCCCAATGCCAAAGTGGTGTACATGCACTCGGAGCGTTTTGTCCAGGACATGGTAAAAGCGCTGCAGAACAACGCCATTGAGGATTTTAAGCGTTATTACCGCAGCGTGGATGCGCTGTTTATTGACGACATTCAGTTTTTTGCCAACAAGGACAGATCGCAGGAAGAGTTTTTCCATACCTTCAATGCCTTGCTGGAGGGAAACCACCAGATTATCTTGACTTCCGATCGCTATCCCAAAGAGATTGACGGCGTGGAAGACCGGCTCAAGTCCCGTTTCGGTTGGGGGCTTACCGTGGCCATTGAACCGCCGGAATTGGAAACCCGTGTTGCCATTTTGATGCGCAAAGCGCTGGAAAACGGCATTAACCTGCCGGATGAAGTGGCATTTTTCATTGCCAAACGATTGCGCTCCAATGTGCGTGAACTGGAAGGGGCATTGAACCGGGTGATTGCCAACGCCAACTTTACCGGTCGCCCGATAACCATTGATTTTGTGCGAGAAGCATTGCGTGACCTATTGGCTCTGCAAGAAAAATTGGTCACTATAGACAATATTCAGAAAACCGTAGCTGAATATTACAAGATCAAGATGGCTGACATGTTGTCCAAGCGGCGTTCCCGCAGTGTTGCCCGGCCACGACAGATGGCGATGGCGCTGTCAAAAGAGCTGACTAACCAGAGCTTGCCGGAGATTGGTGATGCTTTTGGCGGCCGCGATCATACAACAGTGCTGCATGCCTGTCGTAAAATTGCCCAGCTCCGAGAAGAGAGCCACGACATCAAAGAAGATTATGCCAACTTGATCCGAACCTTATCTTCTTAATCAGGGAACAGAATAATGAAATTTTCAATTGATAGGGATGACCTATTGAAGCCGTTGCAACTGGTTAGTGGGGCGGTGGAGAGACGGCATAACCTGCCGATTCTGGCAAACCTCCTTGTGGAAGTAAGTAATCACTCACTTAAGTTTACCGGTACCGATCTGGAAGTGGAGCTGGTGGGCAGCGCTGCACTTGAAGGGGATGTTCAGGAAGGCCGCACCACCGTGCCAGCCAAAAAACTGCTGGATATCGTCAAGTCCCTGCCAGAGCAGAGTGACGTCAAAATTGAGCAACAGGACAACAAATGGCTGTTACGCTGTGGCCGCAGCCGCTTTACCCTGGCCACCTTGCCGGCGGAAGAATATCCCAACGTGGAGAGCTTTCAGCCCAATATCGAATTTACCATCAAGCAGGGCACGCTGAAGTCATTGATTGATGCCACCCAGTTTTCCATGGCCAACCAGGATGTGCGCTATTACCTTAACGGCCTGTTATTTGAAACGGAAGGCAATGTCTTGCGGGCGGTTGCCACCGACGGTCACCGTTTGGCGTTAAGCCATCGGATGATTGAAGGCGCATTGCCTGAAAACCAGGTGATTGTGCCCCGTAAAGGCGTGGTGGAACTGGCTCGATTGCTAGAAGCCGACGAGCAGGAAATCACCATTGCCATTGGCGACAACGCCATTCGGGCTACCACCTCCGTGGCCGTATTGACCAGCAAGCTGGTTGATGGACGTTTCCCTGATTACCGCCGGGTGCTGCCAAAAGGCGGCGATAAAATCGTGCTGGCCAGTCGCAACGCACTGCGTCAGGCATTGCTGCGGGCTTCCATTTTGTCCAATGAAAAATTCCGCGGGGTACGGGTACAACTGGAAAATGCCCTGTTGAAAATTACCGCCAACAACCCGGAACAGGAAGAAGCCGAAGAGATCATCGATGTGGAATACAATGGTGAACCGCTGGAAATCGGCTTTAATGTTTCTTACCTGCTGGATGTGCTGAACAGCCTGAAAACGGATGATGTACGCATTACGCTCAGCGACGGCAACTCCAGTGCCCTGATTGAAAATCATCAGGAAGAAGACTCCATGTACGTTGTAATGCCTATGCGGCTGTAAGCCGGGCAGTGCATGAGCCTGAGCCATTTTCACATAGAGCATTTTCGTAATATTGATTCAGCCCAACTGCAGCCCTGCAGTGGGTTGAATCTTATTTACGGCCATAATGGCAGCGGTAAAACCAGCCTGTTGGAAGCCATTTACTTTCTGGGCATGGGGCGTTCTTTTCGCAGCCACTTGTCCCAGCGGGTGATAGCCAACGAACAGGAAGCATTGACCCTGTTTGCCAAGCTGCAATGGCAGCAAAACGAGCACAAAGTGGGTGTGCGCCGTTATCGCAGCGGTGACACTGAAGTGCGTATTGACGGCGATAAAATCAAGCGGGTCTCGGTACTGGCCGAAACCCTGCCCATACAGCTTATCACTCCTGAAAGTTTCTCCCTGTTGTTTGAAGGCCCCAAAGCCAGACGCCAGTTCATTGATTGGGGAGCGTTTCATTCTGAGCCGACATTCTATCCCCAATGGGTGAAAGTGAGGCGGATTCTAAAGCAACGTAACCAGTTGCTCCGGGATGGAGCGGATTATGCCCAAATCGCGTATTGGGACCGGGAATTTGTGCATTACGCTGAGGCGGTTACCCAAATACGAAACCACTATGTGGACTCGTTAAATGGCTTGCTAAAGGGTATAATCGATGGGTTTTTACCGCAATCAGACATCCGGGTTTCCTTTACCCGAGGCTGGGACAGTAAAACCGCATTGGCAGAGCTTTTGAAAGCGCAATACAGCCGTGATGTAGCAATGGGCTTTACGGTGAGCGGACCCCATAAAGCGGATTTGCGTTTACGGGTCGGCAATTTGCCAGCGCAGGATGCCTTATCCCGTGGACAACTGAAGTTATTAGTGTGTGCATTACGCATAGCACAGGGAAAATTACTAAAACAACAGCTAGATAAGGACAGTATCTATCTGGTGGACGATTTGCCGTCAGAACTGGATGCCAAACATAGAAAGTTATTGTTGCAGCAACTGGATGAAACCAGTGCGCAGGTATTTGTTACCGCAATTGATCCTGCAGCAATAGCCGATTCATTAAGCGCTCCGCCGAAACGGATTTTTCGGGTAGAACAGGGGCGGGTGACGGTCATTGAATAACCGATGAGAGATTAGTATGTCAGAGAACAGTTATGATTCTTCGAGTATTAAGGTTTTAAAAGGCCTTGATGCGGTTCGTAAAAGACCCGGAATGTATATTGGTGATACTGATGATGGCACGGGTTTGCATCATATGGTATTCGAAGTGGTTGATAACTCCATTGACGAGGCTCTGGCGGGTTACTGTAAAGATATTATCATCACCATCCACCTGGATGGTTCAGTATCAGTCAAAGATGATGGCCGTGGCATTCCCGTTGCCATGCACCCGGAAGAGGGCGTGTCTGCCGCACAGGTCATCATGACCGTGCTGCACGCCGGCGGGAAGTTTGACGATAACTCCTACAAGGTGTCCGGCGGTTTGCACGGTGTGGGTGTGTCGGTAGTGAACGCATTGTCAGAAAAACTGAAGCTGACAATTCGCCGTGATGGCAAAACATATGAACAATATTACAGTCACGGCAATCCGGTAGAACCCATTAAAGCGGTGGGCTCTTCGGAACACACAGGTACCGAAATCCGTTTCTGGCCCAGCCGGGAAACCTTTACCGATGTGGAATTCAAATACGACGTATTGGTAAAACGGGTACGCGAGCTCTCCTTTTTGAACTCGGGCGTAGGCATCCGCTTGCTTGATGAACGGGATCATAAAAACGAGTTCTTCCATTACGAAGGGGGGATCCGCGCCTTTGTTGAGTACCTGAACAAGAACAAGACACCGGTTAACAAGGACATTTTCCATTTTTCCCAGGAACGCGACGACGGCATTACCGTGGAAGTGGCCATGCAGTGGAACGACGGTTTCCAGGAAAACATCCTGTGCTTTACCAACAACATTCCCCAGCGCGATGGGGGAACCCACTTGGCGGGATTTCGTGCCGCGCTGACCCGCAACCTGAACAACTACATGGAAGCGGAAGGATACAACAAAAAGAATAAGACCAGCGCCACCGGGGATGATGCCCGTGAAGGGTTGACGGCGGTGGTTTCGGTGAAGGTGCCAGATCCGAAGTTCAGCTCCCAGACCAAAGACAAACTGGTTTCCAGCGAAGTCAAAACGGCCGTGGAACAAACCATGGCAGAGAAACTGAACGACTACCTGCTGGAAAACCCCAATGAAGCCCGCTTGGTGGTGAGCAAGATTATTGATGCGGCCCGTGCCCGTGAAGCGGCGCGTAAAGCCCGTGAAATGACTCGCCGCAAAGGGGCGCTGGATTTGGGCGGCTTGCCCGGTAAATTGGCGGATTGTCAGGAAAAAGATCCCGGACTGTCTGAAATTTATATTGTGGAAGGGGACTCGGCCGGCGGTAGCGCCAAGCAGGGCCGAAACCGTAAAAATCAGGCGATTCTTCCCCTGAAAGGTAAAATCCTTAACGTGGAAAAAGCCCGGTTTGACAAAATGTTGTCTTCCCAGGAAGTGGCTTCTTTGATCACCGCTTTGGGTTGCGGTATTGGCCGGGATGAATACAACCCGGATAAAACCCGTTACCACAACATCATCATCATGACCGATGCGGATGTGGACGGCTCGCATATTCGTACCCTGTTGCTGACCTTCTTTTTCCGGCAGATGCCGGAATTGCTGGAACGCGGCTATGTATACATTGCCCAGCCACCACTATTCAAGGTTAAAAAAGGTAAACAAGAACAATACCTTAAAGATGAGTTGGCGCTGGTGGATTTTCTGACCTCCCAAGCACTGGATGGTGGCTGCATCTATCCATCCAAAGATGCACCGGCCATGTCCGGCTCCGCACTTGAGCGTTTGGTACTGCAGTATCGTGAAGTGGAACATATCATCGAACGGTTGGAAAAACGCTATCCGGCCAACGTGATGGACAGAATGATTTATCACCCACGGGTGACTGACGAGATGCTGGCTGACGAAGCACAGATGGTGGCCTGGTGTAATGCATTGCTGACCGATTTGCAGGATAGGGAAACCCACGGGGTACTCTATAAGCTGGAACCGACCCTGGAACCGGAACGTCAGGTGTATTTGCCGCAGCTGACCGTGCGTAAACACGGTATTGATAGCCATTACCTGTTCAGCTACGACTTCTTCCACGGGGTGGATTATAAGCACATTGCTGATTTGGGCGAGAAGCTTGACGGGCTCATTGAGGAGTCTGGTTACGTACAGCGTGGCGAGCGCAAGAAGGATGTGAGTACCTTTGCTGAGGCTCTTGAGTGGCTGGTAGCGGAATCCAAACGCGGCATTTACATACAGCGTTATAAAGGATTGGGTGAAATGAACCCGGAACAGTTGTGGGAAACCACCATGGATCCGGAAACCCGCCGCATGCTGCAGGTAACGATTGATGATGCTTTGGCAGCGGATCAGTTATTCAATACGCTGATGGGGGATGCGGTAGAGCCCCGTCGTGAGTTTATTGAGTCCAATGCCTTGCATGTATCCAACCTGGACGTGTAAATAGTCCTTGGCAAGAGATCTCACTGAAGGTGAGATCTCTTGTATCCTCCCGCCACTTCCCCATTTGTATTTTTGAATATTCTCCTTTCCCCGTTTCATCCCGCTACTTATGAGTGTTTTCCAAGTCATGTGCGTTTTGGCTGTCTGTTGCCACAGAGTGCTGAACGCCACAGTTGATAGGCGGTGACGGGAATTTTGGGCAATAAAAAAACGCGCCATTGGCGCGTTTTTTATTTGAAGGGTTTTGTTACTGCAACAAGGAGATGTCTGCTACCCGTAAGAACTGGTTACGTAACTGGTTCAGCAAGGCCAAACGATTGTTACGCAGTGCAGCATCATCCGCCATCACCATTACCTCGTCAAAGAAGCTGTCCACACTTTCCCTTAATTGTGCCAATTGGGTAAGTGCTTGCTGATAATCACCTGCGGCAAACAGGGGCTCCAGTTGCGGCATCAATGTTTGCAGGGTGTTTGCCAGTGCCTTTTCTGCCGATTCTTGCAGTAGCTTGTCATCTACCTCTTGGGGCAGGTCACCCTCTACTTTGGACAGGATGTTGGATACACGCTTATTGGCGGCTGCCAGTGCTGCAGCTGGTTCCATTTCGCGAAAATGTGCTACGGCCATGATCCGGTCATCAAAATCTGCCGGTTTGGTGGGGTAACGAGCTAGCACAGCTAGGATGACATCAGTGCCAATGCCTTTGTCCTGATACCAGGCGCGGAAGCGTCCCATCAGGAACTCCAGTACCTCGGCAGCAGTATTGGCATTGGAAAGATTGTCGCCATGGGCGCTGATGGCGCTGGCGATGATGTCTACCAAGTCCAGCGGCAGTTTGTTTTCGACAATGATGCGCAAAACCCCGATGGCAGCGCGGCGCAGTGCAAATGGATCTGCAGCTCCCTTGGGCGCTTGGCCGATGCCAAAAATCCCAGTGAGGGTATCCAGTTTTTCTGCCAATGCTACGGCGCAGCTAACGGGCGCTGTTGGGACACTGTCGCCGGAAAAACGGGGTTTGTATTGTTCATCCAGGGCTACGGCTACCGCTTCGCTTTCTCCATCAAGACGGGCATAGTGCATGCCCATGGTGCCTTGCGTATCGGTAAATTCCATCACCATATTGGTCATCAGGTCGGTTTTGGACAGTAATCCGGCCCGCTTGGCATCGGTTTCGCTGGCGTTAATGCTGCTGGCAATGGTGCCAGCCACTTGGGCGATGCGTTGAACCCGGTCTTTCAAGGTACCAAGTTGTTTCTGGAATACCACGCTGTCCAGGCTATCGATGCGGGATGCCAGACTGTGTTTCTTGTCGGTATTAAAGAAAAATTCGGCATCAGCCAGCCGAGGACGTACGACTTTTTCATTACCGGCAATCACTTGTGATGGATCTTTGGACGCGATATTGGCAACAAAAATGAAGTTGGGCATCAGCTGTCCGGCATTGTCAAATACCGGGAAGTATTTCTGATCGCCTTTCATGGTATATACCAATGCTTCTGCAGGTACGGCTAAAAACTTTTCCTCGAAGGCAGCTGTCAGCACTACTGGCCATTCTACCAGTGAGGTCACTTCTTCCAACAGGCTGTTATTGATATCGGCTTTACCACCCAATTGGGCTGCGGCCTTTTCTGCATCCTGTTTAATGATGGCTTTGCGCTTGTCATAGTCGGCAATGACTTTGCCGCGCTCATAAAGTGCAGTGAGGTAATTATCGGCATGATCCAGCTCAAAGCTGGCTTCACCCATAAAGCGGTGACCGCGAATGGTACGGGCTGACTCAATACCCAATACGGTGCCGGGCACGACCTGATTGCCCAACAACATGGTTACGGTGTGTACCGGACGAATGAATTGGGTTTTGTTGTTTCCCCAACGCATGGGCTTGGGAATGGGCAGTTTGTCGAGGGCATGCTGAGTCATGGTGGGGATCAGGCTATCGGTATTAACCCCAGCCACTTTAGCATGGTAAACCAGCCACTCACCTTTATCAGTGGTTAAACGTTCTGCTTGTTCAACACTAATGCCATTACCTCTGGCCCAGCCCAAAGCGGCCTTGGTGGGGTTGCCCTGATCATCAAACGCTGCGGTAACCGATGGCCCGCGTTTTTCAACGATCTTGTCTTCCTGTGCCAGTGCTAACTGTTCAATGTACAGCGCCAGTCTTCTTGGGGCGGCATACCATTTGGCTTTTCCAAAGGGCAGCTGCGCTTTTTTCAGTTCATCTGTGAAATTTGCCAGAAAAGATTCAGCCAGATTGCGCAGGGCTTTGGGAGGCAGTTCTTCTGTTCCAATTTCGATGAGTAAGTTGTCAAAATTCATTAATGTTTACCTCACTTACACATGGGGAATCCCAGCGCCTCCCGGGAATGGTAATAAGCTTCTGCAACGGCTTTGGCCATGGTTCTTACTCGCAGGATGAAACGCTGCCTTTCCGTGACGGAAATGGCATGGCGGGCATCAAGCAGGTTAAAGGCATGGGATGCTTTCATGACTTGTTCGTAGGCTGGCAGGGGCAATGGTTGTTCCAATGCCAGCAACTGGTTGCAGCTTTTTTCACATTGATCAAACAGGCCAAACAGGAAATCCACATCGGCATATTCGAAGTTATAGGCTGACTGTTCAACTTCATTTTGGTGGAATATATCGCCGTAGCTGATTTTACCCCGTGGGCCATCGGTCCAGACCAGGTCGTAAACACTGTTCACGCCCTGAATGTACATGGCCAAGCGTTCCAGACCATAGGTGATTTCACCGGTTACAGGGCTGCATTCCAAACCGCCTACCTGTTGGAAATAGGTGAACTGTGATACTTCCATACCGTTTAACCAGACTTCCCAGCCTAAGCCCCAGGCGCCTAGTGTGGGCGATTCCCAGTTGTCTTCAACAAAGCGGATGTCATGCACGGTTGGGTCAATCCCCAGGGCTTGTAGCGACCCGAGGTAAAGCTCCTGGATATTGTCCGGAGATGGTTTCAGTACCACTTGAAATTGGTAATAGTGCTGCAACCGGTTGGGGTTTTCCCCATAGCGACCGTCGGTGGGTCGGCGTGAGGGTTGCACATAAGCACTGCTCATAGGCTCTGGCCCCAGAGAACGCAGGAAGGTTTGTGGGTGGAAGGTTCCGGCGCCCACTTCCATGTCTAAGGGTTGCACGATGGCACAACCTTGCTGTGCCCAATAATCCTGCAGGGTCAGAATGAAGCCCTGGAATGTTTTCACATCATGTTTGGTCGTCATATCTACTGCTGTCAGCCATTTATAGAAAATGGTTTCGATTATACCTTGTAGGCTCTTGCTTATGTAGGTTATTTTTTATCGGGTCACGGTTTTTCAAGGAAATGGCATGATGCAAAAACAACGTTGTGGTTGGGTGTCTGATGATCCGTTATATCAACAATACCACGATGAAGAGTGGGGGCGGCCGGTGTATGACAGCCAGCGCCTATTTGCCAAGCTGTGTCTTGATGGACAGCAGGCCGGGCTGTCCTGGCTAACCGTGTTGCGTAAGCAGCACAACTACGAGGCTTTTTTTGCCGGTTTTAACCCTCAAGTCATTGCGGCCTACGACGATGATAAGGTGGAGCAGTTACTACAAAACCCCGGCATTATCCGCAATCGGGCAAAGGTGAAATCCATTATCCAGAATGCTCGTGCTTATGTCCGTTTCACCCAGCAAGGGAATGATTTTTCAGAATTTTTATGGGGTTTTGTTGGCGGCACTCCCCAGCAGAATCATTTTACCGCTTTGGCGCAAGTTCCTGCGCAGACGGCAGAGTCTCAAGCGATGTCAAAAGCATTAAAAAAGCTGGGATTCAATTTTTGTGGCCCAACAATTTGTTATGCCTTTATGCAGGCCGTAGGCATGGTGAATGATCATTTGCAGGACTGCTGTTGTTATCCGGAACTTTGCGGGCAATCCCATAACCAGTGATGAAGATGTTCCACGTGGAACATCTTCGAGTAAACGGTAGATGTTTTTTAGGAAAGCAAACCAGAGGATTTGATGGGTGATATTGGCCGATATTTTCATTCACCCTGGGTTTTTGGCACGCTATTCACTGAGCCAATTATCCCGTTATAGCCCTTTTTTAATCAAGTAGCGATAGGGCGTTACTTCTGTTTCGCTGGCCAACAGGGTGTGATCCATGAATTGACAGAAACTTGGGATGTCTCGAGTGGTGGCTGGATCATCAGCAATAATCAGTAATGTTTCACCTTCCGCCATATGACGGACAGTTTTACGCACCATCATCACCGGTTCAGGACAACGTAATCCCAAGGCGTCTAATTGATGCTGGGCATTAGCAAAGGGCGAGTTCATACAACCTCGTTTATTATAAGACTCACGAAATTAGCCAATTTTACGTCAAGCGTTGAGTCAAACCAAGCTTGCTGCCATGATTTGTGCGCCAAGTAAATCATCAATGTTCCACGTGAAACATTATCGCCAGTTGCGTGTTGTTTGGGAGGTGCATTAATGGATGAGAGCAAAGTAACCCAAAAGGGGCAGGGAAATATTTGCCAATAAAAAGCCGCTGCATTGCAGCGGCCTTGCATGGCAGTTAGCAATTAGGCCCGCTCGAATACCGTGGCAATACCCTGGCCCAAACCAATACACATGGTGGCCAGACCCAATGTGGCATCTTTGCTTTCCATCAAGTTAATCAGTGTGGTGGAAATGCGGGCACCGGAACACCCCAGAGGATGACCAAGGGCAATGGCACCACCATTAAGATTGACCTTTTCATCAACCACATCCATCAGCCCCAAATCTTTCACACAAGGGAGTGATTGGGCTGCAAAGGCTTCGTTAAGCTCTACCAGATCCATATCCGCCATGGTTAATCCGGCGCGAGCCAGCGCTTTTTGTGTGGCTGGCACGGGACCATAACCCATAATGGCGGGATCACAACCTGCCACTGCCATTGCTTTGATGCGGGCCCGTATGGGGAGTCCCAACGCTCGGGCTTTGGTTTCTTCCATGATCAGCATGGCTGAGGCGCCATCAGACAAGGCGGAAGAGGTACCTGCCGTCACTGTGCCATTGGCCGGATCAAATACCGGGCGCAGAGCTGCCAGCGACTCCATGCTGGTTTCTGGGCGTATCACTTCATCATAGTCAATGCGGATTAAACCGCCGTTGGCGTCATGGCCTTCAATCGGCTGAATCTCTTTGGCAAATCGGCCTTCTATGGTTGCTGCATGTGCTCGCTGATGGGAGCGAACGGCAAATTGATCCTGCATTTCGCGGCTGATACCGTGCATTTTTCCGAGCATTTCCGCGGTTAATCCCATCATGCCAGAAGCTTTGGCAACACGGGCGGCCAATCCGGGATGAAAGTCCACTCCATGGCTCATGGGTACATGTCCCATATGTTCAACACCACCAATAATAAAGGTGTCTCCCATGCCGGTCATAATGGCTCGGGCTGCCTGGTGAATGGCTTCCATGGATGAGCCGCACAACCGGTTCACAGTTACCGCCCCTACCTGTTTGGGCAGTCCGGCAAGCAAGGCGGCGTTACGGGCAATATTAAATCCCTGTTCTAGGGTTTGTTGTACACAGCCCCAGATAACATCTTCAATGGTGTCTGGCGCCAGCTGGGGATTACGTGCCAGCAGCGCTTTCATCAATTCAGCAGACAGGGTTTCAGCGCGAACATTACGAAAAACCCCACCTTTGGAGCGGCCCATGGGTGTCCGGATACAATCTACAATAACGGCTTGTTTCATCATTCTATTCCTTTGCGTGAATTAGGCCTGATAGTAGGCGCCGTTTTCAGCGGCCAGTTTTCGCATAGCGTCTGTGACTTGATACAGCCCACCAAGGTGCGCATATTTGTCAGCCAAGGCCACAAAATTCGCTACACCCAGAGTATCCAGATAACGGAATACACCACCGCGGAATGGCGGGAAGCCAAGGCCGTATATCAGCCCCATGTCAGCTTCGGCAGGGGTTGCGATAATGCCTTCTTCCAGACAACGCACGGTTTCAATAATCATGGGGATCATGGTACGGGCGATAATCTCGTCGCTACTGAACGGCTTGATGTCACCAAATTGTGCTTGCAGCAATTGATAGCTGGCCGGGTCTTGTTCTTTTTTGGGCTTGCCTCGTTTATCAACGGAATATTGATAAAAGCCCTTGCCATTTTTTTGCCCAAGACGCTCATGGGAGAACATCAGTGCGATGGCATCTTTATCTTGCTTACCCATCCTATCCGGAAAACCTTCCGCCATAACCGTCTGGGCATGATGTCCGGTATCCATTCCCACCACATCCAGCAGGTAGGCCGGGCCCATGGGCCAGCCAAACTCTTTTTCCATGACTTTATCCACCGCCATGAAATCGGCGCCATCAGCCAACAAGCCATTGAAACCGGCAAAGTAGGGGAACAGCACGCGGTTTACAAAAAATCCCGGGCAGTCGTTCACCACAATCGGGGTTTTTCCCATTTTACTGGCATAAGCGACAACCGAGGCGATGGTTTGCTCAGCGCTATGCTCCCCGCGGATCACCTCAACCAGCGGCATTTTATGTACCGGATTGAAAAAATGCATGCCGCAGAAGCGGGAGGGGTCTTGCAGGCTTTTGGCCAGGAGGTTGATGGAAATGGTGGACGTGTTGGACGCGATAATGGCATCTTGCGAGAGCTGCTGCTCTACTTCTGCCAGTACGCTGGCCTTGACCTTGGGATGTTCCACTACGGCTTCCACGGCAATATCCGCGTGCTTGATGGCGGCATAATCCAGCGACGGGGTGATGTTATTCAGCACCTTGGCCATTTTGGCTGGGGTGGCGCGTCCTCGTTCCACCTGTGCGGTTAAGAGCTTGGCCGCTTCTGACAAGCCTAAATCAAGCGCTTTTTGGGCGATATCCTTCATGACAATGGGGGTACCCTTACTGGCACTTTGATAAGCAATACCGCCCCCCATGATGCCGGCGCCAAGCACTGCAGCCTGGGAAATATCGCGAGCCTGTTTGGCCGCTTTTTTCGCTTTTCCTTTCACCAACTGGTCGTTAAGGAAAATGCCAATCAAGGCGGTTGCCACATCGGTTTTTGCCAGTTGGATAAATCCGTCGTGCTCGGCTTGCAAGGCGTCATCGCGGCCCATGGCTGCGGCTTTTTCAACAACAGCTATGGCGGTCATCGGCGCCGGATAATGCTTTCCGGCCACCTGATACACCATGCCTTTGGCGGTGGCAAAGGCCATTTTTGCTTCCAGTTTCGGTAGCATGAGCGGCGCCTGTTTGCGTTGGCGGCGGCTTTGCCAGTCCAGTTTGCCAGCCACGGCATCTTCCAGCAGTTGCACACATGTCTGTTGCAGCATATCTGGTGCCACTACTCCGTCAATTGCGGCCACTTTCAGTGCGTCTTCCGGGCGCTTGTCTTTCCCGGTAGTGATCCATTCTAAAGCGTTATCGGCACCAATCAGCCGTGGTAACCGCACCGTGCCGCCAAAGCCCGGAATAATGCCCAGCTTGGTTTCCGGCAAACCGATGCGGGCACTGGTATCCGCAATGCGAAAATCGGTAGCCAAAATGGTTTCGCAGCCACCGCCCAATGCAAACCCCTTGATTGCCGATACGGTGGGGAAAGGCAGGTCTTCCAGCTTATTGAAAATCACGTTTGCCTGTTTTAACCAGGAGAGCAGCACTTCTTGCTCTTGGGCAAATAATCCCAGAAATTCGGTGATGTCCGCACCCACGATAAAATTGTCTTTGGCAGATGTCAGCATTAAGGCTCGGGGATTTGCCTTCAGTACGGCATCCAATGCCTCATCAAGTGCGGTAAGGGTTTCTCTGTCAAATTTATTGACGGAACCGGCAGCGTTAAAACAAAGGTTGGCAATGTTACTGTCGAGCAGTTGCACCTGAATGGTATTACTTTGATAGATCATGCTTGCATTCCTTATGCTCAGGGTCGCGAGTCCAGCTGAAGCCACTTTTTTATCCAGTGTGAGGTGAAACCGCTGAAATTACAACACCCAATTAAAACGATCGTTTTATTCCAAGTCCCATCCATAGGGGTAAACCGTGGGTATGCATTAAAAAAACGATGATATTTAATGGGTTATTTTTACTGCAACAGGGTGGTTGGTTACACCTATGCTTAAGTCGTAGATGCGCCGTGGCATCGGGAGTGGTTGCTGCTGGCACGGGGAAACAGGCACAATGCACATATCCTGTCGTGATGTAAAAGAGGGGTTTTGTGCCTGATCATTATCCGGTACCCGCTGATGAGATGGTGGTTGTGGAGGAGGAAATCAAACACAGCCGTTTTATTACCGTGTTGTTTCGCTGTGTTTCTCCCGAGGCGTTCAAGCAACAGCTGGCTCAGATAAAAGCGCGTTATCCCGGTGCCAATCACTATTGTCAGGCATTCATCTGGTCAGCACCGGAGGATGATAGTGCCATGGGCATGAGTGATGATGGCGAACCTTCTGGCAGTGCCGGGCGTCCGATGCTCAACGTACTGCGAGGCTCCGGTGTGGGCGAGGTGGGCGTAGTGGTCATCCGTTATTTTGGCGGGGTGAAACTGGGCGTTGGGGGCTTGGTGAGAGCTTATAGTGCCGGAGTTAAACTGGCACTGCAGCAGGTTACGCTGGTGACGCAGGTAAAACGGGAAGTTGCCAGTCTGCATTGTGATTATGCCCTGTTGGCGGACGCCGAACATTTCTTGTCGCAATACGATGTGCTGGTGACGGAGCGTTTATTTGCGGCCCAGGTGATGTTGACGTTGGCTTGTCCGGTATCGGCAAAGGCCCCAGTGGCCGCCGCGTTGCAACGTATCAGTCAGGGACAGCTGAAACTCCGCTTTTCCGGTGAAGCGCCGTAAAAACTGTGTAACAATAAGCGGGATCTCCCTCTACAACCTGGTCAATGGACTGAATGCATTACCGCACAATTACTCGAATCACCGGCTTATTGATGGGGTTGTTTTCCATCACCATGGTGCCGCCAGCGCTTGTTGCCCTTTTTTATGAAGACGGGGGCGGCTCCGCTTTCATGCAGGCATTTGTCATCAGTTTGTTACTGGGGTTTTCCCTGTGGTATCCCAATCGGCAGCACAAGGATGATTTAAAAACCCGGGAGGGGTTCCTTATCGTCGTGTTGTTCTGGACGGTTTTGGGAACGATCGGGACGCTTCCTTTCCTGTTGGTGAAACAGCCGGAATTGTCACTGGCAGACAGCGTATTCGAGTCTTTTTCGGCATTAACCACTACCGGTGCAACCGTGATTGTGGGGCTGGATGAACTGCCAAAAGCCATTTTGTTTTATCGCCACTTGCTGCAGTGGCTGGGCGGCATGGGGATAATCGTGCTGGCGGTAGCCATCTTACCCGTGTTAGGCATTGGGGGAATGCAGCTTTATCGCGCCGAGATCCCGGGGCCGGTGAAAGACAGCAAAATGACGCCGAGAATTGCCGAAACAGCCAAAACATTGTGGTATATCTATCTGTTGCTTACGGTGGCTTGCGCCGCTGCCTTCTGGTATGCCGGCATGGATGTGTTTGATGCAGTGTGTCACTCCTTTTCCACCATCGCCATTGGCGGTTTTTCCACCCACGATGCCAGTATCGGCTATTATGACAGCCCGCTTATCAACATGATCTGCATGGTGTTTTTGTTGATTGCCGCGGTGAATTTCAGCCTGCATTTTGCCGCATTTTCTCGGCGAGGGATTAATTTTCGGGTTTATTTTCATGATGCGGAATTTAAAGCGCTGATTTTGCTGCAGTTACTGCTGGGTGCCATTTGTTTTGTCACTTTGCTGCATAGCGGCATTTATGATTCGCCCGAGGAAACCCTGGATTATGCACTGTTTCAGGCGGTGTCGATTTCAACCACCGCCGGTTTTAGCACCGAGAGTTTTCATGTGTGGCCGTTGTTTTTGCCCATTTTATTGATTTTTTCCAGTTTTATCGGGGGCAGCGGCGGCTCTACGGCCGGTGGCATCAAGGTTATCCGGTTTGTTTTACTGTTTTTACAAGGGGCGCGGGAGCTTAAAAGACTTATTCATCCCAAGGCGATGTTTGCCATCCGTCTGGGAAATCGTTCATTACCCGACAGGGTTGTGGATGCGGTATGGGGCTTTTTTTCGGCCTATACACTGGTGTTTTTAATCAGTATGCTGATTTTGATGGCGCTGGGGCTGGATGCCATTACATCGTTTAGTGCCACGGCGGCCTGTTTGAACAATCTGGGGCCAGGGCTGGGCGAGGTGGCATCAAACTATGCCACTCTCAGCGACAGTGCCAAATACGTACTGGTAGTGACCATGTTGTTCGGGCGCTTGGAAATTTTCACGCTACTGGTGTTATTTACTCCCACTTTCTGGAAGGACTGATGCAGCAAACGTTAATTATCTATTCTACGGTTGATGGACACACCCGCCGCATTTGCGAAACCATCGCTACCGAACTGAAAGCCGCAGGAGAGCAGGTGATCATCAGTGATTTGGCCAAAACCAGCGAAGCATTGTTAAAGCAGAGCCAAAAAGTGCTCATTGGCGCCAGCATTCGTTACGGTAAATTCCGCCCGGCGCTGTATCGCTTTGTGAACCGCTATAAAACGTTGCTGGATGCGCGGGAAAACGCTTTCTTTTGCGTGAATGTGGTGGCCAGAAAGCCAGAGAAAAACCAGCCGGATACCAATCCTTACATGGCAAAATTCTTGCGCTTGTCGCTGTGGCGTCCCAAATTATTGGGCGTGTTTGCCGGCAGAATTGTTTATGCAGAATATGGTTGGCTAGACCGCACCATGATCCGGTTTATCATGTGGATGACCAAAGGTCCCACCGACACCTCCCAAGCCTATGAGTTTACAGACTGGGAGCGGGTGCGCGAATTTGCACGGGAATTTGCCAAGAGCTGATCCCTCAGCACCCAGCGGAACAAAACTTGCGGTGTAGAATAGAAATGACTTCTGTAACTTGCTGGTTTTTAAGGCTGTAATAGACAATCTGTGAGCTTTTCCGGGTACCCACCAAGTCTTCAGATCGCAGTACGGCCAAATGCTGTGATAAGGCAGACTGGCTTAAGGGGACCGCTTCATTAATCTCGGTCACGCTCAGTTCCTTGTCCAGCAGCAGGCACAGGATCATCAACCGGTACGGGTTGGCGACGGCTTTGAGCCATTTTGCTGCAATCTCTGCATTTGACAGCATGGCATCAATATTTATATCTACGGGTGGCATGGTTTATCTTTACCTCTATTTCTTGATTAGATAACCCTAATTAATGTTAGGTGTTCAATGGCAAGTCAGTCTTTTAGCTAGATCTCACTTTTACCATCAAAATGCCGTAACTGCTTGTCCTATTTGTTCGCTATCACTGTATTTTACTTTTATATTGGCCATTATCATATTTTATTATCTTTTTTTAATCATTTAAGCAGGTATCGCTATGACGTCCGTTCTGGTTCTCTATTATTCCCGAGGCGGCCATACCGCAAGGATTTCCCGTTGCATTGTGCGTCGCATCCAGCAGCAGGGATTAAAATGCGAAATGATGGATCTGCTGGAAGCAGAAAAAGAGGGGATAAACTGGCAGGAATGGGATGCGGTGGTATTGGGGGCTTGTGTGTTATACGGCACCTACGACAAAAGCGTGTTTGAATTTTGCCGTAAATATCAGTCGCAGATGGATGCCAACGCTATCAGTTTCTTTTCCGTGAACGTGGTGGCCCGCAAGCCGGAAAAACGGGTACCGGAAAATAACCGTTATCTGCAGAAATTCATAGAGTTGTCAGCCTGGAAACCCAAAGACGTGAAAATCATTGCCGGAAAAGTGGATTACCCGTCCTGGGGCTGGCTGGACAAGCAGATGATCCGTCTCATCATGAAAATCACCCACGGCCCGACCAATACCGATGCGGTCATTGATTATACCGACTACCAGGATGTGGATGCTTACGCCGATCACCTGGTGCGTTTGGTCAGTGCCAATTAAGTGATGGATGCTTTAATAGCGCCAGAAGCTTGGGTGAAACAAGACGGCAACCGTCATGATTTCCAGGCGTCCCAGCAGCATCCCCACGGATAATGCCCATTTGGCAACGACGGGTAAGGACGCGAAGTTACCCGCCGGACCAATGACTGGACCCAATCCCGGCCCCACATTGGTGACGGCGGTAATGGCACCGGAAAGGCTGGTCATGGGGTCAAGGCCACAAGACACCAAAATCAGCGTCAGCAGTACAATGACCAACATGAACAGCATCATGAACGTGACTAACGACCGCACAATCTCTTCGTTGATTGGCCGGCTGTTGTAACGTTCCCGGAAGATGCCATTGGGGTGAAACTGCTGTTTCAGCTGTTCACGCATGATGGCAACCCCAATCTGGAAACGGAAAATCTTGATACCACCGGCCGTGGAGCCGGAACATCCGCCCACCAGCATCAAAAACAGAAAGCTGATAATCGCCAGCGCGCCCCACTGACTGTAGTCCGTCAGGCCATAACCCGTGGTGGTGACCACTGACACCACATTGAACGCGGCCAGCCGTAAGGCATCTATAAAGGCAAGGTCTTTGCTGTTGCTGAGCCACAGCGCCAACCCGAAAGACACCAGCAACAAAAACAGCAGGTAGCCTTTGATTTGCGAATCATTCCATACCCGCAAGCTTCGTACCTGAATGGTTTGGGCAAAGGTGAGCAGAGGCAAGCCACCCGCTGCCATGAAGATGATGCCCACCCAGTGGCTTTTCTCGGAAAATGCCGCCATTGAACTGTCGGATGTGGAATATCCGCCAGTAGACAGGGTGGTCATGGCATGATTGATGGCTTGAAACCAGTTCATGCCGGCCCAGTGATAACACAGGGTACACACAATGGTGAGCCCGATGTACACCGTAAACAAGTATTTGGCGAGGCTTTGGGTGCGGGGAATGGTTTTGTCGGACCAGTCAGAGGATTCGGTTCTGAACAGGCGCATCCCCCCAACGTTCAGAAAGGGCAGGATGGCCACTGCCATCACAATAAAGCCGATGCCCCCGAGCCACTGCAACAACGAGCGCCAAATGAGAATGCTGTGATCCATGTTATCCAGCCCCGAAAGTACGGTGGAGCCGGTAGTGGTCACCCCTGACATGGTTTCAAAAAACGCGTCGGTATAACCAATGCCGTGATAAAGGGTGAACGGCATGGCGGCAAACAGGCTGACGATGAACCAGGTAATGCTGGTGAGCAAAAACATGTCCCGAATATTGAGGTGCAGTTTGCTGCCTTGCCCCCGATGCACGCTGATACTGGCCACAATTCCGGTAAAAATGGCCGACAGCAAGAATGCCATGACGGTTTCTTCGCCGTAGATCAGTGCAAACAGCAACGGGATAAACATAAAGCCTGTCAGCATGGACAGGAATAATCCCAAGATGAACAGCAGCGGCTTAAAGTTAAGCATCGGACAGCCTAGAAGAAAAAGGCGCTTGGCTGGAATAACTTTTCAACATCGCTGACAAACTTCTTGTTAACCAAGAACATAATCACGTGATCCCCTTGGGCGATGACCGTGCGATCGTGTGCCATTAACACTTCGTCATCGCGGACAATGGCACCAATGGTGGTGCCGGGGGGCAGTTTGATGTCGCCCACCTGTTTACCCACCACCTTACTGGTGTTGGCATCGCCGTGGGCAATGGCTTCAATGGCCTCTGCCGCGCCGCGCCGCAAAGAATACACATTGCAAATGTCGCCTTGGCGAATGTGGGTCAGCAATGACGATATGGTGGCTTGTTGAGGGGAGATGGCAATGTCGATATTGGCTTCTTGCACAATGTCCACATAGGCTTCGCGCTGGATGAGCACCATCACTTTTTTGGCGCCCATGCGCTTGGCCAGCAATGCCGACATGATGTTGGCTTCATCGTCATTGGTGACCGCGATGAACACGTCGGTTTGGTCGATATGTTCCTCTATCAACAACTCTTGATCCGAGGCATCGCCGCAAAATACCGTGGTGTTTTGCAGCCGCTCCGATAACAGCTCCGCCCGATCCTGTTTTTGCTCAATCAGTTTGACCGAGTGATTTTTTTCCAGTTTTTGCGCAAGACCCAGGCCAATATTGCCGCCGCCGGCAATCATGATGTTGCGATAGGAGCTGTCCAGTTTTTGCATTTCGCTCATGACGGCACGAATATGGCGACTATCAGCCACGAAGAACACTTCATCATCCGCTTCAATGATGGTGGTACCCCGGGGCATGATGGCCCGTCCCTGACGGAAAATGGCCGCTACCCGGGTATCAATATTCGGCATGTGTTCCCGCAGCGCTGCCAGTGCATTTCCTACCAGTGGCCCGCCGTAATAGGCTCTTACCGCCACCAGGCTTACCCTGCCGTCGGCAAAGTCCAATACCTGCAAAGCCCCCGGATACTCTACGAGTCTGTGTATGTAAGTAATTACTAACTGCTCTGGAGCTATCAGTTCATCGATGACGAAGCCACCGCGTAATTTGCTTTCGGTGTTTTTGATTTCGCTGTCGATGAACAGCTTGTCGCGGATGGCCAGATATTGCTCGGAACGGATGCGGGCAATTTTTGTGGGGGTGCCAAACAGGGTGTAGGCAATCTGGCAGGCGGTCATGTTGCACTCATCGCTGTTGGTGACGGCCACCAGCATGTCGGCATCTTCAGCCCCGGCTTCCTGTAATACACCAGGATTGGCGGCATGGCCTGCCACTACCCGCAGGTCGTATTTGTCCTGTAAGGTCCGAAGCCGGTTACGGTCACTGTCGACGATGGTGATATCGTTGTTTTCACCTACCAGGTTTTCTGCCAGGGTACCGCCCACCTGGCCCGCGCCGAGGATAATAATCTTCATGGCCTATTTTCCGGAAATGACACCTTAAGCTGTTGGGCTCTTACGGAGCTTTGCGTAGTAAAACCCGTCCATATTGTCTTGTCCCGGCAGTATTTGCCAGTCTGACGGGCAATTTTCTTGTAATGCTGTGATGGGTTGCAGCTGCGCATCAGCTGTACGTGCCAAAAATGCGGTGATTTGCTGGTGATTTTCTTCCGGCATGATGGAGCAGGTGGCATAGAGCAATACGCCGCCGGGTTTGAGCCATTGCCAGCAATGATCCAGGATCTGCGCTTGCAGTTTGCTGAGCTCTGCAATGTCGGCGGGTTTGCGTAACCACTTGATGTCCGGGTGACGGCGTATTACACCGGTGGCGGAGCAGGGGGCATCCAGCAATATGCGGTCAAAACGGGGGCCTTGCCACCAGCTGTCAATGGCGGCGGCATCCCCATGGATGAGCTGCGCCTTGAGTGCCAGACGTTGCAGGTTTTGTGCTACCCGTGCCAGGCGTTTGCTGTCATTGTCCACTGCCAGCAACTCAACATCACGGGTGCGCTCCAGAATATGGCAGCTTTTACCACCGGGGGCGGCGCAGGCATCCAGTATCCGTTCGCCCGGTTGGGCATCCAGTAACTGGGCAGCCCACTGGGCGGCGCCATCCTGTACCGACACGGCGCCTTGTGCAAACTCGGGCAACTGGGTGACATCGCAAGGATGTTCCAGCAAGATGGCATCGTCACTGCTGCCGGGGCTGGCCTCAATTCCCTGTTGGTGCAACTGTTGCAGATACTCTTCCCGGGATTGGCGCCGATAGTTGTTACGCAGCCACATGGGCGGGCGCTGCTGGCTGTTGCAAACGATGGACTGCCAGTCATCGCCATAAGCTGCTTGCAGTTTTTTTATCATCCAGCCGGGGAAATTGTATTGCAGCGTGGGGGTGTTTTCCGCCAAGGGTTGCTGCTGGCGCTGAATATTGCGCAGTACGCCATTGACCACCTTCACCAGGTTTTCATGGCCCAGCTGGCGGCAGGCCTCCGCCGTTTCGGAAATGGCCGCATGGGCAGGGATCCGGGTGAAGTAAAGCTGGTAACAACCCACCAGCAATAACTGGTGCACAATGCGCTGCTTGTTTTTAAAGGGCTTGCTCAAACAGCTGACCACCCGCTGATCCAGTTGGGGCAGTGTGCGCATGACGCCGTAGCACAGCTCTGCCAGTAATGCTTTGTCCTTGGGGTTGTGCAATGCCTGTTGTTCATCCGGTAATACGGATGACAGGGATTTTCCCTGTTCCAGTACGGTATAAACCGCTTTGGCGGCCAGTGCGCGAAGATTGAGTCTCATGATGCCACCAATGCACTTCCCGGCGTGAACCAGTCTGCGCGGGCATTGAGGATATCCGCTGCAGACGTTGCTTTTTTCCCTGGTAATTGCAGGGTTTTCAGCACCAATAATCCATCGCCGGTAGCCACGGCAATCCCGTGTTTATCTGCCCGCACCACGGTTCCTGCTGCTGATGACTGCGGCGCCGCTTCAACACTTGCCTGCCAGACTTTGATGTTTTGCTGCTGACACTGGAAATAGCTCACCGGCCAAGGGTTGAAAGCGCGGATCTCCTGCCATAACTGGGTGGCGGATTTTTGCCAGTCAATGGCGGCTTCTTCTTTGCTGAGCTTTTCGGCATAACAGGCCAGGGCATCATCCTGCGTTTCTGCGCTCAGATTGCCGGCCGCTAATCCTTGCAGCGCCTCCAATAACGCTTCTGGCCCTTGGTGCGCCAGTTTTTCATAGAGACTGGCCGAGGTGTCGTCATCTTCTATCGGCAACTGGGTTTTCAGCAGCATGGCACCGGTATCCAGTCCGGCATCCATCCGCATGACGGTAACGCCGGTGGTTTTGTCTCCAGCCCAGATGGCCCGTTGGATGGGCGCGGCGCCACGCCAGCGGGGCAAAATGGAACCATGCACGTTAATGCACCCAAGACGAGGGGTATCCAGTACGGCCTGTGGCAGGATGAGCCCGTAGGCCACCACCACCATGATGTCGGCCTGAAGGGTGGCCAACTGCTGCTGGGCCTCTTCATTGCGCAGGCTTGTGGGTTGGTATACCGGCAAGTGATGCTCAAGGGCCAGTGATTTCACCGGGCTCGGCATCAGCTTGTGGCCACGGCCAGCCGGGCGGTCCGGCTGGGTGTAAACCCCAATCACCTCATGCTCTGAGTTCAACAATGCCTGCAGATGGCGGGCAGCAAAATCCGGTGTCCCGGCAAATATCACTTTCAAGGACGTCAAAATCTTTCCTGTTAGGTTGATGTCAGGCCAGTTTGGCTTCCTGACGGGCGGTTTTTTCGAGTTTCTGTCGGATGCGTTGCCGCTTCAGAGCTGACAGATAATCCACGAACAATTTACCTTTGAGATGATCCATTTCATGCTGGATGCAGATGGCAAACAAGCCGTCAGCCTCGATGGTAAATTCATTGCCGTCACGATCCAGTGCCTTTACGGTAACAAATTCAGCCCGGTCCACCTTGGCATAGATGCCAGGAACGGACAGGCAGCCCTCTTCGTTACAGAAATCGCCGCTGGCATTGATAAGCCGGGGGTTAATGAAAACTTTGGGGCGCTCCACCTCGTCTTGCAGATCCATCACAATCAGTTGCTTGTGAAAATCTACTTGGGTGGCTGCCAGACCAATGCCTTTTTCGGTATACATGGTCTCGAACATATCGTCGATTTGTTGTTGCAGCGCTGCGTTGAATTCAGTCACGGGTTCGGCGACCGTTCGCAGTCGTTCGTCGGGAAATCTTAGTACATTTAACAAAGCCATAGGTAACTCGTAACAATTGTGTTAAAACCACGCCAGTTGGTTATACTGTGCGTGCTATTGGGTTAATTTTAATCCTTAGCGGCGGTCAATAACAGAAAAAGCTCATTATTAATGGTATATAAGCCGTTGGCATGTGAGCTAACAACACGGATGGGCCCATGAAAAGGTTTACTGTTTTTGCGTTACTGTCTCTGTTTTGTTCTTGGGTATACGCTGATGTTTTAACGCTGAAAACCGGTCACCCCGACACCTATGTGGTGAAAAAAGGCGACACCTTATGGGACATTTCGGGCATTTTCTTGAAAGATCCTTGGCACTGGCCCAAATTGTGGGGCGTGAACCCGCAGATTGCCAATCCCCACCTCATTTATCCCGGTGACCGCTTAACCCTGGTGTTTATTGATGGCGAACCCAGGTTAGTGAACAAACCCATGCTACGCAGCAGTCCTGCCGGACGTGTTGACCCCAAGGGAAATGCCGTACCGTTGGTGGATTTGGCGCTGATTGACCCCTACCTGACACAAAACCGCATTGTAGACGCTGACTGGTTAAGCCAGCAGCCCATGGTGCTGGGCGGCGAAAGCCCGTCCTTGCATCACGTGATGGACAACATTGTGTATATTGGCGCCAATTTGCCGGTAGGCACCAAACTGGGGATTTATCAGCCGGGTCGGCGGTTCAGCAATGAGGCTTCCGGCGAGGCACTGGGGCAGGAAGCCATTTTGACAGCTACCGGCCGGGTTACCGAGTCTGGTGATGTTTCCAAGGTATTGTTGCTGAATAACTTTCGTGAAACCAAAGCCGGTTTTCGCGTTTTTGCCGTAGACGATGCCTTTATTTCCGCTTATCTGATGCCCAGTGCCGGGACTGCCGTGGGCGCCAAAGTGCTGGCCTCGGAGCGGGATATCCGTGAAATGGGCAAATTCGATGTCGCCTACATTGACCGTGGTCAGCAAGACGGCGTGATCCCTGGCCAAGTGTTTACCATTGTCAAACCCGGCGCCGAGGTGATCATCAATAATGACGGTGTGCCCGTACAGCCCAATGAGCAATCCACTTATGACAAGCTGCTGGCAAGCATGGCACCTGCGGATGTAGTGAAGTTGCCAGAGTTGTACCGGGGACAATTAATGGTGTTTAAAGTGTTCGACAAAGTCAGCATGGGGCTGATTCTGGTTGATAAACGCCCGGTACGTCAGGGGGACATGTTGTTGGCTCCCACCACGCTGTTGCAGGAGGAATGACACCAGCTTCTTTGGCTGACTGGTTATTTGTCAGTGCGGTATCCGGGCTTGGCCCGCTACGGATAGGACAACTGCTTGAACACATGGATGTGTCAGCGTTACGGCAACGGTTAGAGCATCATCCCCAAACCTTGCCCTTTACGCTGCCAAATCTGCAACCTCGTATTACCCGCCAAAAAGTGGACCTTGCCCTGGCGTGGGAGCAACAAGCCTCCCGGCATTTTTTGATTTGTCGGGACGACCCCTTATATCCCCCTTTACTCAAGCAAATTGCAGATGCGCCCATGGTGTTGTTTGTCAAAGGTCAGCCTGAGCTGCTGTTGCATCCAGCCATCGCCGTGGTGGGCAGCCGGGCGGCAAGCCATGGCGGGATAAACTTGGCATTTCAGTTGGCATCACAGCTGGATGCCGCCGGACTGGCGGTGGTCAGCGGTATGGCGGCGGGCATTGACGGCGCGGCCCATAAAGGCTCCCTGAGTCAAAGCGGTAAAACCATTGCCGTGCTGGGCACTGGAGTTGAGCAGATTTATCCTAAAAAACATCGTTCACTTTATGAAGATATTCAACAACATGGTGCATTGGTTAGTGAATTCTGGCCCGATGTCACGGCATTTGCTGGGAATTTTCCCAAACGAAACCGTATAATCAGCGGCCTTGCTTTGGGAACCTTGGTGGTGGAGGCAAGGCGGCGAAGCGGCTCGCTAATCAGTGCCAGAACGGCAATGGAGCAGGGACGGGAAGTTTTTGCGATTCCTGGCTCCGTGATAAGCGGCGACCATCAAGGATGCCATGACTTGATTAAAAACGGCGCCAAGCTGGTGGAAAACCTGTCTGACATTGTGGAAGAGTTACCGCCCTTGCTACAAAGCCACTTGCAGGCATTGCCGGATTGCACCGTGTTACCAACAACGGGTAACTCGCAGTTGCCATTTAAAACACTGTTAGCTAGTGTAGGGTATGAAACCACGCCCTTAGATGTTGTGGTTGAACAGAGCGGTATAACGTTGGATCTGGTGTTGGAACAATTGCTTGAACTTGAATTACAAGGTTGGGTGGCCGCAGTACCCGGTGGTTACGTTAGACTTAAGAGGAGCTAGCCATGTTTGATATCCTCATGTATCTGTTTGAAAACTATGTACATAGTGAAGTAGAACTGATGGTCGACGAAGATGAGTTGACGAAAGAGTTAACCCGTGCGGGTTTCCATCAGTCAGAAATTCTCAAGGCATTAAGTTGGCTGGAGCGTCTGGCTGCATTGCAGGAAAGTGAAACCCCTTACGTCAGGACAAATGACAGCTATTCCTTTCGTGTCTACACCCCAGAAGAAATCGATAAACTGGACGTGGAGTGCCGGGGCTTTTTATTGTTTTTAGAAGGCATTGGCGTACTCAATTTCAATACCCGTGAAATGGTCATCGACAGGGTAATGGAACTGGACGAGCCCACATTAGGGCTGGACGATCTGAAATGGGTGATTCTCATGGTGTTGTTTAATGCACCTGGGAACGAATCGGCCTATGCACAGATGGAGGATCTTATTTTTGAACAGCCGGATGGTAGGCTGCACTCGTAAGATGTCTTGCTAGAAGAAAGAGGCGCCATGCCTCTTTTTTGATGTCCGGATTTTAAGAAAGATAGCGTGCTATCATCTGTAAATGGTGCACAGGGTGAACGGTTAACATATGGCAAAGATTGACCAACAGCTTTTTGATACCCGGGAACATGCGCTGGCCCGGGAATATGAGGTGTGCCCCAAATGTGGCGCCGAATTACAGATGCGCCATAGCAAACATGGCAATTTTCTGGGTTGCAGTAATTATCCCCATTGTGATTACGCCAGGGCGTTGGTGCAGCGTGAAAGTATCGCATCGCAGCCAATTCCGGGCTCCGAATGTCCGGAGTGCGGTGCCGAATTGGCGGTAAAATCCGGGCGTTTTGGCATTTTCATCGGCTGTACCCGTTACCCTGATTGCACGCACATTGAAAAACACGACCAACCATCATCAACCGCTGAGGTGGATTGCCCCCAGTGCCATCAGGGCAAACTGGAACCAAGAACCAGCCGTTTCGGTAAAACCTTCTATGCCTGCAACAACTACCCCAAGTGCAAATATTTGGTGAATTACCGCCCGGTGGCTGAAACCTGTCCTGATTGCGGTTTTGGCATTCTGGTGGAGCGGCGTAGTGCGTCCGGGATGCGCCTGGAGTGTCCGCAAAAGCAGTGTCACTTCAAAAAGCCTTTGTGATCTGTATCAAACAATGGTTGGTGTGTCCCGGTGATATCGCTATAATTCCTTACTTCTTGACGGCCATCGCCGTCATTCGCATTTTGTTTGTAAAGGTATGATGATGTTGCAGATACCGGCATCCGCCAGCAAAGATATCGTGCTGCGCGGAGGTGTAATTGCCTACCCCACAGAAGCCGTTTATGGCCTGGGTTGTGATCCCGATAATGAAACTGCCGTGCAGCGGATTTTGACGATTAAACAACGGCCCTGGCAAAAAGGGTTGATTATGGTGGCCAGTGATTTTCAACAACTGCAGCCTTACATTGATGAAACCCAATTGACGCCAGCCCAGTTAGCCGGTGCATTCGACAAATGGCCAGGCCCCTTTACCTTTATCATGCCGGTTCGGGCATCCCTTTCCCCATTAGTGCGCGGACAGTTTGATACCTGCGCGGTGCGGGTTTCGGCGCATCCCTTGGTGCAAGAGCTATGCAAGTTGGTCAATAAACCGCTGATCTCCACCAGTGCCAATTTGGCCGGCGCCGCACCGGCGCTGACGGCAGAAGAGATATTGCAAACGTTTGATGGCCAGCTGGATGCCCTGATTAGCGGGCAACTGGGACAGCAGCATCAACCCTCCACCATTATTGATATTCGCAGCGGCAAGGTGTTGCGGCAGGGATAACAACACAAGGAGCCAATATGGGCGCACCCGATTCACAGCAGGTAAAGCAGTATCTACAACAGTTACAGCAACATATTTGTGATGCATTGGCGCAGCTTGACGGCGTGGCAGCATTTGCCACTGACGACTGGGTGAGGCCTTTAGGGGGCGGTGGCAGCAGCAAGGTGTTGGTGGATGGCGGGGTATTTGAGCAGGCCGGCGTGAATTTTTCCCACGTGACGGGTGATGCCATGCCCGCATCTGCCACCGCCCACCGCCCGGAGCTGGCCGGCCGCAGCTTTGAGGCCATGGGGGTATCGCTGGTGATCCATCCTGGCAACCCCTATGTGCCCACCACCCATGCCAATGTGCGCTTTTTCATTGCCCGTAAACCCGGGGCGGCACCGGTCTGGTGGTTTGGCGGCGGTTTTGATTTAACCCCTTATTACCCTTTTCTTGAAGATGTGCAGCAGTGGCACCGTCAGGCACAGGCATTGTGCTTGCCTTTCGGGGATGAGGTGTATCCCAAGTATAAAAAATGGTGTGATGACTACTTTTACCTGCCCCATCGTCAGGAAACCCGCGGTGTGGGCGGCCTGTTTTTTGATGATCTCAATGAAGGCGGATTTGACCACTGCTTTGCCTTTATGCAGGCGGTGGGTAACGGTTTTATTCAGCAATACCGGCCGATAGTCGAGAAACGCAAAGCCACCCCCTACGGGGAACGTGAGCGGCAGTTCCAGCTATACCGGCGTGGCCGCTACGTGGAATTCAATCTGGTGTATGACCGTGGCACATTGTTTGGTTTGCAAACCGGCGGTCGCACGGAGTCCATATTGATGTCCATGCCACCACTGGTACGGTGGCAATACGGCTATGAGCCAGAAGCCGGCTCTGCCGAGGCAGATTTATACCAAAACTACCTCAAACCCAGAGATTGGCTGGCGTCAGAGCCATCTCCCCAGTAACCTCCGGCAGGGCTTAGCGGTTACGCATGTGATCCGCCAACTGGGCAATGGCCTGGTAAATCACCTGCTGGTGTTCCGCTTGCGGGACCGCTGTTTTCAGGGCTGCTTTCATGCAAAGTAGCCACTGATCCCGCATGTTCTCATCAATGGCAAAATTCATGTGCCTGGCCCGCAGCATGGGGTTGCCGTACTTTTGCTGGAACAACTGGGGACCGCCCAGCCAGCCACTGAGGAATTCATAGAGCTTTTGTTCTGACTGGGCCAAGGGGTGAGGGTGAATGGCCAGTAATTGCCGGGTGTCTTCCCGCTGTCGCATCTCCTGGTAAAAATGCTTGGCGATGGCGCGAATGGTTTTATCGCCACCAATAATGTCATAGGCATTGGATTGGCTGGGGTCCCTGTCATCTTGCGGTGAGCGTCCCAGCAGTTTCTTAATCCAGTTCATCCTTATCCTCTCAATCCGTCAGCAGCATGGTGACACCAGTATACACACTGCATTGCAAAGGCTTGTAGCGGTACGATTGCTGGTGGCGGTAACGGTAGGGTAGACTGCAACAAAACCACAGCGCTTTCCCACATCATGACAGATAACTACGTTGTTTTCGGTAATCCCATCAGCCATAGCAAATCACCGTTCATTCATCAGGCCTTTGCCAGGCAAACCGGTATGGATATCCGTTATGGCACCATGCTGGCACCGCTGAATGATTTTGTCACAACCGTAAAGGATTTCTTCGCTGCCGGTGGTTGTGGTGCCAATGTTACCGTGCCCTTTAAAGAGCAGGCCTTTGAATTGTGTGACGAGCTCAGCGAGGCGGCGGCCATGGCCGGGGCCGTGAACACGCTGATTAAGCTGCCTGAAGGTCGCCTGCGAGGGGATAATAGTGACGGTGTCGGGCTGGTGGCCGATTTGCAGCGGTTTACCTCACTGCAGGACAAGCGGCTGTTATTGGTGGGAGCCGGTGGTGCGGCCCGTGGTTGCCTGTTGCCGCTGCTGAATGCCGGCGTGGCACACATTGACATTCATAACCGCACGTTTGCCAAAGCCGCCACATTGGCGGCGCAACATCCCCAAAGGGTGAAGCCCATAGCCTATACGCAAATTGGCGATGCCTACGATGTGGTGATTAACTCCACCTCTGCCAGCTTATCCGGCAGCGTGCCGGCCTTGCCGCCGAAGGCCATTCACAACGCATTGTGTTATGACATGATGTATGGCGCTGATGTGACCGCTTTCAACCAATGGTGTCTGGACCATGGTGCCGCCCAGGCAGCGGATGGTTTAGGCATGCTGGTGGCACAGGCTGCCCAGAGCTTTTATCTGTGGCATGGGGTGATGCCACAAGTGGCGCCAGTATTGCAGGCGCTGCGACAACAACTGACCAATCAAGAGGCATGAGGTAACAGGCAAATGAATCAATCCGTGATTTTTGGCGAACAGGGCAGCTGGTTAGCACCGTTGGATGCCGTGGAATTTATTGCCCAGCAGCAGGGCTACTCCATCAAATGCCGGGTGGGGCGCCATTATCTTCAGCAACATTGCGCTGCACCGCTGGAGACGGAAACCGAAATCCTTCATGCGTTTGAAGCTCAGCGTTTCGAACTCGAAGAGTTGGTTGAAACGCTGATCATGCAAGAGGCATTTGATGAAGCCGGGCACATTGTGCTGGGCTGATGACAATGCTCAGGCTTATTCCTGTAAATAGTCGTTTTTAAGCCGCACATAATTATCTGCGGATAGGGGTAAGAATTCATGCTCCGCTTCCGTTAACGGCCGGGCCTGGCGCGCCGGATTGCCCATGTACAGATAGCCGGACTGCAATCGCTTGCCCGGCGGAACAACACTCCCCGCCGCCACAATCACATCATCCTCCACAACCGCATTGTCCAGAATAATCGCGCCCATCCCCACCAACACCCGATTGCCAATGGTGCAGCCATGCAGCATGGCCTTATGGCCCACAGTCACATCATCGCCAATGAGCAACGGATAACCTTCAGGGTTTGCATCTGATGAACGGGTGACATGTAATACCGCACCGTCCTGAACATTACTGCGCTGGCCAATCACAATGCGATTCACATCCCCTCGCGCCGCGACCAAGGGCCAGACACTGGCATCATCTGCCAATGTGATGTCACCCACCAGAACGCAGGCCCTATCCACATATACCCGTTGACCCAGTGAGGGGCTAATGCCCTTATAAGCACGTAAATTGGTTACCGACATTGGTTTTTAACTCCATGTTGTTGCTGTTTTCGCCATTATACGGACAAAAAAACGCTACTTGGGCGAAAAACTCGACAAACAAACATAAAACGGCATTTTCTTTTGTTTTGGTGCTTGCACAAAAGTTTCAGCCCCCTATAATGCGCACCCACTGACACGGCAACAGCGACACGCTAACGGTGTGACAGGGTTGATTAAACAGCGTAAATGCAGCTTAATCAGCGGCGTTAAAAAAGAGTG
>NZ_JBKOUD010000015.1:0-70466 GCF_046765975.1 Shewanella mytili
CAGCAGCAGGAAAGCAACATGTGGGACAAACTCTACAGCGCGGAAGATTATGTCTATGGCAGTACCCCCAACGAATTTTTACAGGCATATGCCCCGCAACTCCCCAAGGGGCGGGTGTTATGTCTTGGGGATGGTGAAGGGCGTAATTCGGTTTATCTCGCGCAGCAGGAGTATCAGGTCACGGCGGTGGACCTCTCATCCGTGGGCATTGCCAAAGCCAAACGGCTGGCGGCTAGACACGGGGTCATGGTGGAGTACATTCAGGCCGATCTGGCGGATTTTTCTCTGGGGGATAACCGGTGGGATGCCATTGTGTCCATCTTTTGCCATTTGCCCGCCGGATTGCGACAACAGGTGCACCAACAGGTGTGCCAGGCGCTGACCCCAGGTGGCATGTTCCTGCTGGAAGGATACACGCCCGAGCAATTGCAATTGGCAACCGGTGGTCCCAAAGCCATCGCCATGCTGCTGGACAAGGATGAAGTGGCGGCTGAATTGTCGCCCTTGCGCTTTTTACACCTCAAGGCGTTGCAGCGGCCAGTGATTGAAGGGATAAAGCACACTGGCATGGGGGCCGTTTTGCAGCTTTTGGCGCAAAAACCGCGTTAATCCGTTTGCTGTGGGCCGGGCTCGGCTTCGGTCATTGTTTCCAGTCATGGTTGCACGTCATGGGGAGGCGTGCCTGGCACGCCATCCTGTTGGATGGCCTTATCCTTGCCCTGTTTTCAAATTGGCTTCATGTTTTTTTAAGTTGTTGTTACAAAAGTAATTTATTTTTTTGCTAGATAATCATGTGCCTGTGTGCAAAATCGGCCATCGTTAATGCGTTTGCGCAAATCCCCCCTTGAAAATGTGTAAATAATGCCCAAATGTATAAGTGTTACCACCAGTCTTCACGATGACTGAAGTGTTCACTTCATACAGGCTTGGAGCATTATGGCATTCAAAGATTATTACCAGATTTTGGGGGGCTCCCGGGATGCCTCAGAGAAAGATATCAAACGGGCGTATCATCGCCTTGCCCGTAAATATCACCCGGATGTCAGTAAAGAAACCGATGCCGAGGCACGTTTCAAGGAAGTAAAAGAAGCCTACGACGTGCTTCATGATGCCCAGAAACGGGCAGCTTATGATCAATACGGTGCCGATTGGCAGGCGGCGCAGCAGGCTCAATCCCAGGGCGGCGGTCATTACCAGTACCAGGGAAACGGCAATAGTGGCGCCGGTTTCGATTTCGATGACATTTTCCAGTCAATGTTCGGTGGGCGGGCAAACACCCAAGGCGGTCGACATTCCCGGGCGCAGTTCGAGTTTCCCGGCGAAGACATTCGTGCCCGCATCCAGATTGATTTGGAAGACAGCTACCGCGGCACCACCCGCACCATTACGCTTGGGGGGGATGGCCGCAATGCCGGGCGAACCCTGAATGTGCGCATTCCCAAAGGCGTGGTGCCCGGGCAACATATCCGTTTGGGCGGGCAAGGGGGGCCGGGAATGGGCGGCGGTGCCAATGGCGACCTGTTGCTGGAAGTGGCATTCCGGCCCCATCCCCTGTACCGGGTAGAGGGCCGAGACGTGTACCTGTCAGTGCCGGTAGCCCCGTGGGAAGCCGCATTGGGCACCACGGTGACAGTGCCTCTTCCTCAAGGCAGCATTGATTTGAAAATTCCTGCCAATTCAGCCAATGGCCGGCGTTTGCGGCTTAAAGGCAAGGGCATTCCGGGCAAGCAGGCTGGCGATTTGTATGTGGAGCTGAATGTGACACTGCCTGCTGCCCATAGCGACGGGGCCAAACAGGCTTATGCCGCATTCAGGGATGCGGTGAACTTTGATCCTCGGGCAAATTGGGGAGGCAGGGCATGAGTAAGGAACTGCTGACATTATATGCAGCTGAAGTATTGGATGAACACTGCAAACTGACGCTGGCCCAGCTGTGCCGGGTTTGCCATCTGGCACCGGAGCAGGTGTTTGAACTGGTGGAGTACGGCATCGTGGAGCCCCATGGCTTGCGCCCTTGCCACTGGCGCTTCAACGGGGTGGCACTGGCCCGGGTTTACCGCGCCCAGCGGCTGGCGCAGGATTTGGGCGTCAATACTGCCGGCGCCGCCTTGGCCCTTGATTTGCTTGATGAAGTGCAGCAACTGCGCGCCCGTATTCGGCGAATTGAGGGGCAGTATGATTGACAGGCATCGCTGGCAGCACCATTCCCGGCGCAATTTTTGGCATTCTGCGCTGTTGTTGTTGGCAATGGGGGGATTTTTAGCGCTCTTGGGCTGGGTGTTGGCCGGTAGTGCCGGCTTGTGGGGATTATTGGTTATCGGCAGCCTGTTATGGCTGTTTCGCGGCGCCGTGTCACCGTGGATGGTCATGAGCATGTATCAGGCACGGCCCCTTGCTATGAGCCGCTTTCCGGCACTGGCCCAGTTAGTGGCCCAACTGTCACGCAGTGCCGGGCTACCCGTGGTGCCGCAACTGTTTCTATTGCCTCACCCTTTACCCAACGCCTTTGCGGTGGGAAGTGCCGAACGCCCCCTTATCGCCCTGACCGAAGGCGCTTTGCAGCAACTGCAATGGCGGGAGCTTGCCGGAGTGTTGGCTCATGAGATAAGCCATATTCGCAGCAATGATTTGCAGGTCATGGGGCTGGCGGATCTGTTCAGCCGCGGGACGTCATTATTGTCCACACTGGGGCAACTGTTATTGCTGCTGAATTTGCCCTTGTGGCTTTTCGGCTGGGTCAGCATTAATGGTTGGGCCATTTTGTTATTGCTGCTGGCTCCATTGCTAAGTACCCTGGCCCAACTGGCACTATCCCGCACCCGTGAATATGATGCTGACTTGCACGCAGTACAGCTAACCGGCGATCCGGAAGGGCTGGCCAGCGCCCTGAGTAAAATCGAGCGGCACCAGCAGGGATGGCTGCGACGTTTATGGTTGCCTGCCCAGCGTGTGCCCATGCCTTCGGCATTACGCACCCATCCTGACACGTCACAGCGCATCAACAGGTTGATGGCGCTTAAATCCCGGCCTGATTATGACGCGTCAGACAAACGCGCCATGGCTGGCATTCATCACGGTTATTGGCGCTAATGGTGGCTTGCCTTTGGTGGCAAGCTGTCGTCAGATCCCGTAAAATGCCGCCGCATTCCCACAGAGTAAGCTGTTGCCCGTTATGTTACTGGTCATTGATAATTACGATTCTTTCACCTACAACCTGGTGCAGTATTTTCAGCAATTGGGCATTCATCCACAGGTGCATCGCAATGATGCTTTAACCGTTGATGACGTGCTGGCATTGGCACCGTCACGGGTGGTTATCTCCCCCGGCCCTTGCACGCCGGATGATGCGGGAATTTCTCTGGCGCTGATTGAACGTCTGGCCGGGAAAGTACCGTTACTCGGGGTGTGTCTTGGCCATCAGGCCATTGCCCAGGTTTTTGGTGCCAAAGTGGTGCGGGCGCAGCGGGTGATGCATGGTAAAACATCCGCCATTGAGCATAATAACCAACGATTGTTTCAGGGATTGGCGCAGCCGCTTACGGTTACCCGTTACCATTCACTGCTGGTGGAAAGCCTGCCTGCGGGGTTTGCGCTGGATGCCTGGTTTGATGATCCCCACTATGGCCGGGAGATTATGGCGATCAGTCAGCCGCAATTGGCGCTGTTTGGCGTGCAATTTCATCCCGAGTCGATTCTGACCGAACAGGGCCACGATTTACTGGCGAATTTTTTGGCCATGCCGTCGCCTTTGGCCGTGAGCGGCTAACAAGCCTTTACAAGTTTCCTGCCCCGTCGGCCTTACCCTTAGCGTGCAATATGTTATAACCGTTCATTACCATGGCCCGTTCCGGCAGCAAAAATCACTCAAAATAACAAACAAAGGAAGGCAAATGAAAACCCTCGTGCGTCATCTTGGCCTCAGCGCCTTGACTCTGGCGATGCTCAGCGGCTGCGCTGCTACGTCATCTCAAGCTCCCCTGTCCGCCCTGCCCGCAACACCGGTCACGCAGGCGTTGGTTGCCCCGCCAGCGGCGGATAGCCCCCTGACCCTGAAACAGATCATGGCCAATCCTGACTGGATGGGCGTGAGTGCCTCCGGGGCTTATTGGAGCGACAACGGCCAGTCGGTGCTGTTTTACCGCCAGCCAAGCGCTTCGCCAATACGCCAATACTACCGCTTGAATCTGGCAGACAACGTCACCGCACAGCTGGCACTTGATGAACTGCATCTGGCGTCACAGCGCCAGGGGGTATTGAATCAGGACAACACCCGCAAAGCGTATGTTTATCAGAATAATCTTTTTGTTAAACAGTTGGATAGCGGTGAAATAACCCAGTTCACCCGTCAGCGTGAACCCATTGACGGCATGCGGTTTCTGAATAATGGCGATTTGGTGTACTGGCAGGGAACCCGGGTCATGCGCATCCATCAGCACGGTGCCATGGTGGAGCAACTGGCAGAACTCCAGTTTGCCAAGGCTCCAAAAGAGGTGACCGCGCCAGAAACCTTTCTGGCCAAACAAAACCAGCGTCTCATCCAGTTTGTGGCCAAACAGCATGAGCATGCCAAGGCCAAAGCCCAATACCAGCAGCAGTTGCAGCAGCAGGACCCAAGCCTTGTGGCCAAACCGTTTTATTTGGGCGAAAAAGAGACGCTGGTGGAGCTGAGCGTTTCTCCTGACGGGCGTTATCTGTTCTTGGCGCTGCAGGATAAGGCCTACAAAGGCCGTACCGATGCGGACGTGATGCCCAACTATCTGGATGCCAAAGGGCATGTGGCCATGGTGCCGGTGCGGGCCAGAGTGGCGGAAGACAAACTTCCGGGCCAGCGTTTTGTGGTGCTGGATCTGCAATCGCATCAACAACAGGATGTGACCCTTGAAGGCCTGAGCGGTTATGACGATGACGTATTGGCAAGCGTGAAAGCGGAAAACGCCATCGCCCAGGGCAAGCAGTACAAGAGCGAAAAAAATGTCCGCGCCATCCGGTTGATGGAAGACTGGGGCTGGCAGCAAAGTGCCATGCAGTGGCAGCAGGATAAAAACACCCTGGCCGTGATGCTAGAAGCCACGGATAACAAAGACCGCTGGATAGCCACGGTGGATTTAGGCAAAGGGAAATTTACCACCCAGCACCGGCTGCATGATGATGCCTGGATTAACTACGACTACAACCAGTTCGGCTGGTTGCCGGGTGCCGATACCCTGTATTACCTGTCAGAGCAGAGCGGTTACTCCCAGTTATACCTGAAACCCTTGTCCGGCAAGGAAAGGGCGCTTACGTCCGGTCACTTTGTGGTGAGCGATATCACCCTGAGCCCGGACAGCCAGTATATCTACTATAAAGCCAACAAAACCCATCCCGGCAAATATAATGTCTACCGGGTGCACCTTGGCACCGGCAAGGATGAGCAGCTCACCCACTGGGACGGCGTACTGGATTATCAGCTCAATTTGCAAGGGGATGCGCTGCTGCTCAATGCCTCCAGCCTCACCCAGCCGGATGAGCTGTACCTGCAGCCCATTGGCGGCCAGTGGCAACAACTGACCCACAGCACCAGCAAGGCCTTTGCCGAGTATCCGTGGCAGGCACCGCAAGTGGTTGCCATTCCATCCTCCCATGGTGCCGGCAGCATTTACGCCAGAGTGTACCTGCCCGCCGGTTTTGATGCTTCCCGTGCGGCGCAATATCCCGCAGTGCTTTTTAACCACGGCGCCGGTTATTTGCAAAATGCCCATTACGGTTTCTCCGGGTATTTTCGCGAGTTCATGTTCAACAACCTGCTGGCACAGCGGGGCTATGTGGTGCTGGATATGGATTACCAGGGCTCTAAGGGCTATGGCCGTGACTGGCGAACCGCCATTTACCGCAATATGGGCCATCCGGAAGTGGATGATTTGAAAGACGGTGTCGCCTGGCTGGCGCAACATGCCCATGTGGACAGCAAGCGGGTGGGAACGTACGGCGGCTCTTACGGCGGCTTTTTAACCTTTATGTCACTGTTTACCGCCCCGGATCTGTTCCAGTGCGGTGCCGCCTTGCGGCCGGTGGCAGACTGGGCCCATTACAACGCCCCTTACACGGCCAATATCCTGAATACCCCGGATGATGATCCGCTGGCCTATCGTCGCAGTTCCCCCATTGAGCACGCGCAAGGGCTGAAAAATCATCTGCTGATCCTGGGCGGCATTGAAGATGACAACGTGTTCTTCCAGGACAGCGTGCGCTTGGTGCAGCGTTTGATTGAACTGGAAAACCCCAATTTTGACATGGCCTATTATCCCGTTGAGCACCATGGTTTTCGGGAACCCTCCAGCTGGTTGGATGAATATCGCCGTATCCTGAGACTGTTCGAAAGCCATCTGCGCTAAGGGTGGCAGGCATAAAAACAGGCTCCTTGTGGGCCTGTTTTTTTAGGATATACCGGAGGTTATCGTGAAATTGCCTGCATGCGGCAGCTAAAATAGATATAAAATGTATCAATGCAGCAACAGGTTATGGCAACGACAAGAGGATAACAATACAGGTGGTAGTATCGGTTTCCGGCGGTTTTAAACCCGCCCCAGTGGCCGCACTGGAATACAGGTTCCTGCAACAGCTGATTATGGGTACCCAGACGAATACCCCCGTATGGGACGATCCTGAACCCGCCCTTGAAGCCGTGGCTTTCAAGCTGGAAATCGAGCGCGAGGCTGCATTGCAGCGCATTGCCAAAAAACAGCAAAGTCAGCAATTGGCGCAGCAGATTAACCAGCAGTTGCACATGAGTTTGAAAACCGCACTGGCCAACCAGTTAGCCTCGGCGCAGGTGATTGCCCGCCACAGTAAAGTGACGGACAAGCATCTGCTGTTACTGGAGATGCTGCACTCCCCCAAACTGGATCTCAACCGTTTGCGGCTGGTGGTGGCCAGCCAGCCGTGGTTGATCCGGGATCTGACCAACATGGTCAACAGTCCGGTATTTGGCGCCAGACGCCCGCAAAACAGCGAGCTGCAAGTCACCGATTTGAAACTGGTGCTGGGGTATATCGGCCTGGATAACCTGCGGCTGCTCATTCCGTTCTATATCTGCCGTCACTGGCTGCCCTTTGGTCATAGCGGCCTGTTGTGGATCAATCGCAAGTTGTGGCGCTATGCGCAAATCCAGGGCGTGGCTGCCAGAGCGCTGGCACAGCTTCATGATCAAGATGGTGCCATGCTGTATTCATTGGCGTTGATGCGGCAATTGGGGACCTGTGCCGTATTGGAAATGGGCGCGACCATTTTTGAACAGCTACGGGGGAACTGGCTAAAAGAGGCCAGCCACTCGCGGGATAAAGCCTTGTATGATGCCATCGCCGTGAGCGAGTTTCCGGCACAGGAGCTGTGTGCCCAGGTGGCTGAGCAGGGCATGATGCTTAACTGGCAACTGCCGGTAACACTGGGCTTTAGCGACAGCCGTCTCATTCGGCAGTTACAGGCGTTGCAGGATTGTCAGGGATTTGAGCAGATGCCGCTGCCTGCCCAGCTGGTGGCCAAAGCCAGCTGTTATGCCCAGGTATTGTTGCTGGATGAAAGCCATCAACTGAGCTTTCGTGACAAACAGTTACTGTACGGTTACTACAATGTCACGGAGCAGGAGCTGTTACGGCTGCAGGGGCAAAATTACAAAAAGCTCACCCTGTTCTGAGGCGCGTATCGGTGTTGGTGGCCGCGTTAGCGCTGCGGTATTACGGCAGTCAAAGCCGTGTGTTTTATTTGCCTTTCGTTTTTGTCGTGGCCATCTGTCAGATGGCTGACGTTTTCTCGGCTTTTTATTGTTGCCACATTTTCCCGTTATTATTTCCCCAAAGCTCTTTTTTTGAGGGTTAACTGCTGCTATCATTTGATTAACTATTCACATAAATAGAATAGTTAATCAAATGTGGTTTGGCTGGTTTTTTTTGTGACTAATTATGCCTGCATCTGGCGGCTAATTGCCTTTTTACTTCCAAAAATCAGATCTTTATGCACTTACCCCCCAAAGAGCTAAGCGTCATTTCCGATCAATCTGGTTTTTTGATCACAATTTCGCTATTAATGTCACATATCTTAAACATCAAACCGCAGTTAGCGCGAACCGTAAAGCGAGATTAATTGCGACGAGATGGCGATTAGTGCGCTGTCTGAGAACATGAAGGATATTCAGGAATGAGTGTAGAAATGAATCTTAACCGTGCTCAGTTTGACGAAGTGATGGTGCCTAATTATGCACCGTCTCCAGTAATTCCGGTACGGGGGCAGGGCAGCCGGGTTTGGGATCAACAGGATAAGGAATACATCGATTTTGCCGGCGGGATTGCCGTGACTTGCCTGGGGCATTGTCACCCGGCGCTGGTAAATACGCTTAAAACCCAAGGGGAAAAATTGTGGCATTTGTCCAACGTGATGACCAATGAACCCGCCTTGGCGCTGGCAACCAAGCTGGTGAATGCCACGTTTGCCGAGAAAGTCTATTTTGCCAACTCCGGCGCTGAAGCAAACGAAGCGGCCCTGAAACTGGCCCGCCGTTATGCCGTGGACAATTTTGGCCCTGAAAAAAATGAAATCATCGCCTTTGACAAGGCATTTCACGGCCGTACTTTCTTTACCGTCAGCGTGGGCGGCCAAGCGGCTTATTCCGACGGTTTTGGCCCCAAACCCCAGGCCATTACCCATATTCCCTATAACGACATCGCCGCGTTGGAAGCGGCCATCTCAGATAACACCTGCGCCATCATGCTGGAGCCTTTGCAAGGCGAAGGGGGCATTATCAGCGGCGATCCGGCATTTTTACGCAAAGTGCGGGAATTGGCCGACAAGCACAATGCCCTGGTGGTGTTTGACGAGGTGCAAAGCGGCATGGGCCGTACCGGCGAGTTATACGCTTACATGGGAACCGACATCGTGCCGGATATCATGACCACCGCCAAAGCCTTAGGGGGCGGTTTTCCCATTGCGGCCATGCTGACCACCACGAAAATTGCGGCGCACTTCAAGGTGGGCACCCATGGCTCCACTTACGGCGGGAACCCTCTGGCCTGTGCAATCGGCAATGCGGTGATGGATATCATCAATACTCCGGAAGTGCTCAACGGGGTAAAACAGCGCGAGCAGTTGTTCCGTGATGCGCTCAATGCCATCAATGACAAATACCACGTGTTTTCCCAAATCCGCGGACAGGGACTGCTCATTGGCGGCGTACTCAATGAAAAATACCAGGGACGCAGCCGGGATTTTCTGCTGGCGGCCATTGATAACGGCCTGATGGTACTGGTTGCCGGTGCCAATGTGTTGCGTTTCGCCCCGTCTCTTATCATTCCTGAAGCCGATATCACTGAAGGTATGGCCCGCCTGGAAAAAGCTGTTGCCCAAATAGTCGCGGGCTGAAGCGTCCGGGAAGCAGTTACACCCTGACCTTTATGCTTTACCCCGTTTCTGGCATGGCTGCATGCCGGAAACTTTGTGGGGGATACAGGAGAGTTAACCATGTTGATAATCCGGCCTATTTGCCAGTCTGATTTTACTGCTCTACGTTATATTGCCGAGGCTTCCGGCCATGGCTTTACCTCTTTGCCGGTGAACGATGACGTACTGGCGGCCAAAATTCGTCGCGCTGAAAACTCTTTTAATAAAACCGTCAGCCAGCCTTATGACGAAAGTTATCTGTTTGTCATGGAAGACACCACTACCGGCGATGTAGTGGGCACCTGTGGTATTGAAGGTGCGGTAGGCATGGAAGATGCCTTTTATCATTACCGCCTCGGCACCGAGGTTTATCATTCCGCCCAGATTGGTGTGCGTAACGAGGTGGAAACCCTCACCTTGTGTCATGACTACACCGGCGCCGCCGAGCTATGTACCTTATTCCTGCGCAAGGATTACCGCAAAAGCACCAACGGCCGCTTGTTATCCCGCAGCCGTTTTTTGTTTCTGGCCCAGCATCCTGGCCGTTTCGGCGATACCGTGATTGCCGAGATGCGCGGCGTGAGTGATGCTGACGGGCATTCTCCGTTTTATGGCTGGCTGCAGCAGCATTTTCTGGGCATCGATTTTGTTGAAGCGGACTATCTGTCCGGCCTTGGGCAAAAAGCCTTCATGGCCGAGATGATGCCAAGAAGCCCGGTATACGTGTGCCTGTTGCCGGAAGCGGCACAGCGGGTGATTGGCGAAGTGCACACCAATACCCGGCCGGCGCTCAGCTTGCTGCAGGCTGAGGGATTTCGCTGTCGCGGCTATGTGGATATTTTTGATGGCGGGCCAACGGTGGAATGCCGCTTGCCGGAGATCCGCGCCGTGCGGGAAAGCCGCCTGCTCAGGGTGGCAATAGGCCCCATGGCGGCAAGCGACGAAAAATACCTGGTGGCCAACACCCAGGTTGCCGACTTTCGCGCCACCGCGCAGCCTTTGGCGGTAACGGCGCAGGATGAACATATTACGCTATCACCCGAACTGGCACAGGCCCTGAAGGTTGATGCCGGGCAACAGGTGCGAATACTCGCGATTTAGGAGGAACCCATGACACAGTTTATCAACGGCCACTGGCTTGACGGCGAAGGGCAGCCCATGGTGTCAGTAAACCCTGCCAATGGTGACACCCTCTGGCAGGGGCGTGCGGCCAGCATTGCACAGGTGGATGCGGCCGTCACTGCCGCCCGAGATGCCCAATTTGGCTGGTTCATGCTGGGGTTTGAGGCGCGGCTCAAGCAGGTGGAAGCCTACCGCGAGCAGCTGGATGCCCACCGCCAGCAGTTGGCCAGCATGATTGCCCAGGAAACCGGTAAGCCTTTATGGGAAACCGCTACCGAAGTGGCCGCCATGATTGGCAAGATTGCCCTGTCGGCCAAAGCCTATCAGCAGCGTACCGGCCATAGTGAAAGCGAATTGCCGGTGGCCCGGGCGGTATTGCGCCATAAACCCCACGGTGTGGTGGCGGTGTTCGGGCCTTATAATTTCCCGGGGCATTTGCCTAACGGCCATATCGTGCCTGCCTTGCTGGCGGGTAACACTGTGGTATTCAAACCCTCCGAGTTTACCCCGAAAGTGGCTGAGCTGATGCTGCAGTTATGGCAGCAGTCCGGTTTGCCAGCAGGGGTGATCAACCTGTTGCAAGGCGAGGTGGAAACCGGCAAGGCGCTGGCAGGGCATGATGATATTGACGGCTTGTTCTTTACCGGCAGCAGCCGTACCGGGCATCTGTTGCATCAGCAGTTTGGCGGACATCCCGGTAAAATCCTGGCGCTGGAAATGGGGGGCAACAATCCGCTGATTGTAAAGGATGTGAGCAACCTTAAAGCGGCCGTACACGAAATCATCCAGTCCGCCTATATCTCATCAGGCCAGCGTTGCACCTGTGCCCGGCGCCTGTATGTGCAGCAGGGCAGTCAGGGGGATGCGTTAATCAACATGCTAATTGATGGGGTGAAAGCGATACAGGTAGGCCCGTGGAACGCAGAACCCCAGCCGTTCATGGGGGCCATGGTGTCAGCGCAGGCGGCACTTGGCATGCTCAGCGCCCAACGTAACCTGCAGCAGTTAGGGGGAATTCCGCTGGTGGAGATGCAGCAACTGCAGGCCGGTACTGGGCTGGTATCGCCCGGCTTGATTGATGTGACTGCCGTAGCGGCCTTGCCTGATGAAGAATATTTTGGCCCGCTGCTGCAGCTGGTGCGCTATCAGCAGTTTGACGATGCCATCCGCATGGCCAATCATACCCGTTATGGATTGTCGGCGGGTTTGCTGGCAGACAGCCGTGAAGACTATGATTATTTCTTTGCCCGCAGTCGCGCTGGGATTGTGAACTGGAACAAGCAGATCACCGGTGCTGCCGGTTCTGCTCCTTTCGGGGGCATAGGCGCCTCCGGCAATCACCGCCCCAGCGCCTTTTACGCGGCGGATTATTGCGCGTATCCGGTGGCATCCATGGAGGCGGACACCCTGAGCCTGCCCGCCACCTTGAACCCGGGACTGACGCTGTAACGTGACGGGGCCTTTTGGGGGCCCTTTGTGGTAGCGGTTACTGCCTGACTGGTGGTAACCAACGCTTCATATCAGGAGGATATATGCATCAGGACATCGACAGCCTGTTCGCCGGTTTGTGGCAGGATTACATCTCCATGGCGCCTTCCGCGGCCAAAGTGCACCAGTTGCTGGCGAACGGCAAGGCGATTATCAATGATCACATTGCCCTGCGCACCTTTAACCTGCCCAAAGTGAATTTGCAGGTGCTGGCGGCGCATTTTGAAGCGCTGGGGTATCAGGCCTGTGGCGACTACGTGTTTGAACAGAAAAAACTGCGTGCCAAGCATTTTGAACATCCCGATGCCACGCAGCCCAAGGTGTTTATCTCTGAGTTGATGGTAGAAGCGTTCAGCCCATGGCTACAGCAAACCGTGGCGCAGCTGGTGGCGCAACTGACAGAGGATGCCACCCGTGCCGATGATTTCCTCTACTCCGGCCGTCACTGGACGCTGGATTACGCAACCTACTGCCGGTTGCTGGAAGAAAGCGAGTATGCCGCCTGGGTGGCCGCCTTTGGTTATCGGGCCAACCATTTTACGGTGTCGGTAAATCACTTGCCGGGTTTCCCCACGCTGGAGTCGGTGAATGACGCCCTGAAAAATGCGGGGTTTGTCCTCAATGGCACTGGGGGTGAAATCAAGGGCTCGGCGGCGGTATTGCTGGAGCAATCTTCCACCATGGCCGATCGCATTCCGGTATCGTTTGGCGAGCGCATCGTGGAGATCCCAAGCTGCTTTTATGAATTTGCCCGGCGTTATCCCAAGCCGGACGGCAAACTGTACAGCGGGTTTGTGGCGGCATCTGCCGACAAGATTTTTGAAAGTACCCACACCCAAGGCTGAACCAGGCAATATTGGGGGCTGCGGCTCAAGGCATAGGGGCTCTGCCATCAAACCTGCCATGCCGTTATCTCGGGAGAGAATATTCCAAACGGAGCCAAGCGGCTCCGTTTGATTATCTGTCGTCGTTTTTTTGAGTGCCTGGCGTTTGCCCTGTTCGGGGCTTTGGCCGCCATTGCCGCGTCCCCAGGGCTTACGGATAAGCGCATTGGTGCATCCGTGTGGCTGGGTCAGATTTCCTCAGGCCCTGGAAAGTGCAGTAATACCTTGAGGCCTCCAAGTGAGGGACTGCGCTCAAAGCTTATCTGCAATTGGTACTGTTCACAGATATCCTTGACAATGGATAGCCCCAAGCCGTGGCCGGCCACCTCTTCATCCAGTCGCTTGCCGCGGCGGGTCAGTTTGGGCAAATCTTCTGCCGCCACGCCCGGGCCATCATCTTCCACACTCACCAGAATCTCATTCTGGTGCAGCCAAATGCGGCTCAGCACGGTTTCATTGGCCCATTTGGAGGCATTGTCCAGCAGGTTGCCAAACAGCTCCATGCCATCTTCACGATGAATGGGAAGCCTGGAAATTTGCTCACTGATATCAAACTTATAGGTAAGCCGCTTATGGTGATGCACCTTGCTCATGGTGGTGCATAGCTGGTCAAGATCCCTCTGTATCACCATCTGGGCCGCTGGCAACATGTCGCCGGTGATGCGGGCTGCCGCCAGTTTGCGTTCAATCATTTTATGGATTTGATCCAACTGCTGCTCCAGGGCGGCAGCGGTTTGCGGATCTTTCAATCCCAACACTTCCACCTGCTGGCGCATTACCGCCAAGGGGGTTTTCAGGCCGTGGCTGAGATTGCCAAGGTTGTTGCGGCTACGCTGGATTTGGTTGCTGGTATAGTCCAGCAGCTCGTTATAGGTTTTGGCAAGGGGTTTGATTTCGGCGGGCACGCTTTCCAGCGACAGGGATGAAATGTGTCCCTCACGCAATTGTGCCAGCGCGTGTTTCATTTTGTTCACGGGTTTGAAGGATTGACGCAGGATCAGGAAAATGCCGATAAGCATCACCAGCAGCATCAGCATGTTGACGGTGAGCTTGGTGCCGTAGACCTCGGTAAACACCTTGCGGCCGATACTGAGGTCCTGGGCCACGGTCAGTGTCGGATTTTTCTGGTTATCGGCCAGCGGCTCCAATCCTTTGGAAAACAGCTGAATATCGTGATTTTGTGGCCCTTTGGCCTGCCACACCCGGGTTTCGCCCGGCAGGAGCGGCTTGATATTGAGATGCTTGTCCCACAACGAGCGGGAACGCACTTCAATATCTCCCTGATTTAGCTGGTAATAGCGACCTGAATAAGCGGGATTGTAAAAGCCTGAAAGCTGGCTTTTATTGATGAACACATCGTTGTCGTTCACGTAACTTGCCAGCGCCACCTGTTCCAGATCTTCATGGAGACGATCGATAATGGAGTCGTGAAAGGCCTGGCGCAGCATGGATTCGATAAAGACCAGCCCCAACAGGGAACTGGCCAGCACCAGGGCGGTGAGCCATAGTGCCAGCTTGGTTTTTATGGAGATCATGAAAGCTGGATGCCGTGAAAGATATATCCTTGTCCGCGGCGGGTTTCAATGGCGGTTTTGCCGAGTTTTTTACGCAGGTGGGTAACGTAAACCTCTACCACATTGCTCTCTTTTTCATCATCGAACTGATAGAGCTTGTCGCTTATCTGGGCTTTTGACAGCAGTTTTTTCGGTGACATCAAAAAGATGCGCAACAGGCGAAATTCCATGGCGGTCAGCTCGAAACACTGATCGTTAACCGTAACGGTCTGTTCGGTTTCATCCAGCATCACGCCGCCAAAGCTCATCTGTTTGTTGGGGGTGATGGCGCGGCCATGGGTGCGGTGAATAATGGCCTGCAGACGCGCCATCAATTCCTGGGTATGAAAGGGTTTTCCCAGATAATCATCTGCGCCGGCATTGAATCCTTCCACCTTTTCGTGCCACTGACTGCGGGCGGTCAGCATGATGACCGGCGTGGCAATCCCGCGTTGACGCCAGGTTTGCAAAAGTTCAAGGCCGTTGCCGTCCGGCAGGCCAATGTCCAGTATGACGCAGTCATACGCGGTTTCTTTGATTAAATAGTCCGCATCAATGGCCTTGGCGGCCACATCCGTAACGTAACCAGCAGCTTTAAGCTGTTTGACAAGTTCATTGACCAGCAGCTCATTATCTTCAACGAGAAGTAGTTTCATAAGGACGACACTCTTCAGGTAACGGTTGACTATCATGTTGGCTGGTTCCGGCATTCAGATCCAACCGCAGCAAGGTATCTTCTTCTGTTCTGAGCAATAAATCATAACGCCATTCACCATCCTTTTGATAGAGATGAGCGTCTACTAATTGACCATAACAGAAGTGTTGTAAATTGGACAGTGTGGTGTCAAGGGAGAGAATTTCGCCGGTTTTCACCAGTTCCTTGGCAATATCATGATCTGCTTGCAGCGGTACGTTGGCAATGTTGGCTTGAGCCGTTATCGGAAATAGCGCCACCCAGCACAGAGGTATCAGCCGACTCATCAATACTCCTGAAAACAAAAAAGTGACCGAGATAAACCTCGGTCACTTTAATTAATCAGGATTAAACCAATCTGAAACAGCGGTTAACGGGTGCCGTAAACCACGATGGTTTTACCGTGTGCCTGAATAAGATTCTGCTCTTCCAGCATCTTCAGGATACGGCCGACGGTTTCACGGGAACAGCCCACAATCTGGCCGATTTCCTGACGGGTGATTTTAATTTGCATGCCGTCTGGATGGGTCATGGCATCAGGCTGTTTGGCCAGGTGCAACAGGGTTTGTGCAATGCGACCTGCCACATCCAAAAAGGCCAGGTTGCCCACTTTTTGGCTGGTGTTTTGCAGGCGATGCGCCATCTGCGCGGCCAATTTCATCAGGATTTCCGGATTTACCTGTATCAACTGCTTGAATTTCTTGTAGGAAATTTCAGCAATTTCACAAGCTTGTTTGGCACGAACCCAGGCAGTACGCTCTGCTTGTTCTTCGAACAAGCCCAGCTCACCGATAAAGTCCCCTTGGTTCAGATAGGACAGGATCATCTCTTTGCCTTCATCGTCTTTAATCAGAACGGCAACAGAACCCTTCACGATGTAATAGAGGGTGTCAGAATCTTCACCGGCGTGGATCAATGTGCTCTTGGCTGGATATTTGTGAATGTGACAGTGAGATAAAAACCATTCCAATGTTGGATCCGGTTTTGGCTTACCAATCAGAGCCATGCCTTTGTTCCTCAATCGATTAGTGTAAAGTTATTAGAGTATGCTAAATAAGGATCTTGAGTCAATTGGTCGAAATATCACCTGTGACCAACCGCGCACGACAACTCCCATCGCGCTTGAAATTTAATAACTGCTTAATAATTCCAACATTCTGATACTTTAGTGACATAAGTCAATAAATACCTCTGCTTAGCGGCGCATAGGATGCCAGTCTTGCAGGGCAAATCACAACTTCCATGGCACTTTTGTCCTAATGGACTTTTTATAATGCTATAAGCATATACCTTTTCAAGCATAGTATCGTATAAGGCTCGACATTCTCCATGAATTCTGGCTAACTGAAAAATCGGTTTGCCAAAATGGGGGATACTGCCGTGAGATATCCACATCTGCTATTGGGAACGTTGCTGGCGACACTGTTGCCCATTACCGTTCAGGCGTTTTCCATTCCCCAGCCACAACAGGCATCGATTGCCAGCAAGGTGGCCCATATCCAGTTAAATGCCGCTGATGGCGTTGCCGGGGCTCAATACCTGTTGGGATTGATGTATTTGTCGGGGCGCTTTGTCGAGGAAGATAAACCCTTGGGGATCTCCTGGCTGCAAAAATCCGCTTCGGCCAATAATGTGACCGCCCAGAAAACCCTGGCGGACCTGGCATTTGAAGGCAAGTTAATCAAGCGGGATCTGACGCTGGCTGCACACTGGTACGGGCAATTGGCACAAAAAGACGATCGCTGGGCGCGTTTTCGTCTCGGGTTCATTTACGCTGCCGGTGGCGATGGCATCAGGCGCCATTGCGGCAAGGCGGTGCAATATTTTACTGCGGCAGGAGACGACGTGTCCCTGGGTAATGCAGCCTGGGTGTTGGCAACGTGTCCGGAGGCGCAGTTTCGTGACGGTGAAAAAGCCCGGCAACTGGCTGCATCGTTATTGGCGCATAACCGGCAAGATCCCACCAATCTGGATAACCTGGCCGCAGCCTATGCGGAGTTGGGGGATTTTCGTGCAGCGGTAAAAACCCAGCAACAGGCCATTGCCGCATTGGGTGGCGACAAGGGTGACGCTGATGACAAGGCTGGGGAATTTCGGCTGCGCTTGCAGGATTATTTGCAGCACAAGCCTTATCGGGAAGTGTTACCGCTTCAGTAAATGGCAGCCATCAGGCAAAAAAAAGCCCATAGCGGGCAAAAATATGAGAGAAAAAAAGAGTCATCCACACATTTATCGGGCAGCCGACAGATCAGGGCAGAATTCATAGCATTGATGGGGGGAAACTATGCCTGCCATGACTGCCGGCCATCAGAATCTCTCCTGACGTCCCGATGAGCACAATATAGCGCCAAGGGCTTAAAGCAGTATTAACATGGCAGGTTAACCAAACCCTATTCCGCTGCCTGTTCCAGCGTGTTCTGACGCCGTTGCATCAAGGCCTGGATAAGCGGTGTCAGAATGAGTTCCATGGCCAGGGACATCTTGCCTCCGGGCACGACCAGGGTGTTCACCCGCGACATGAATGAGCCCTGGATCATCTGCAGGTAATAGGGGAAGTCCACTTTTTCAATACCGCGAAAACGGATCACCACAAAGCTTTCATCCAGACTGGGAATGTCTTTGGCGCTAAAGGGGTTGGAGGTGTCTACCGTGGGTACCCGCTGGAAATTGATATGGGTGCGGGAAAACTGCGGCGTCATGTGGTTGATGTAATCTTCCATGGAGCGGACGATGGACCCCATGACCTTTTCCTTGGTATGGCCCCGCTCGCTGGTATCGCGGATGATTTTCTGAATCCACTCCAGGTTGACAATGGGCACCATGCCAATCAGCAAGTCCACATGCTGGGCCACATTGTGCTGGGGCGTCACCACCCCGCCGTGCAGCCCTTCGTAGTACAGCATTTCGGTATTGTCCGGCAGGGGTTGCCATTGGGTGAAAGTGCCGGGCATCTGGTTATAGGGCACGGCTTCATCAAAGGTATGCAGATAGGCGCGGGTTTCCCCTTGGCCGGTGGTGGCGTAGTCTGAAAAGCATTTTTCCAGACGGGCAAAGTCATTGGCCTCCGGCCCGAAATAACTGATATTACGGTTCTCGGCTTTGGCTTTACGGATCATCACTTCCATTTCGGCGCGGGTGTAGTGATGAAAACTGTCCCCTTCCACCATGCTGGCATTAATGCCCAGTTGCCTGAAAATATGGCTGAAGGCGGTGGTGGTGGTGCTGGTTCCGGCACCAGAGGAGCCGGTGACGGCGATGATGGGGTGTTTTGCTGACATGATGGCTACCTTTTTGACGCTGTCACTGCCTGTTTTCGTGAGGCGGATGTTATGACACTGTAACAGACAGGCAGTTACTTATACGGCACTGAGCGGATTCGGTCAATCTTCGTAAAAAGCCGACTGCTGAATAATCTGCTGACGCTGACGAATGGCCACTGAGTCGTCTTCTTCCCGGTATTCCACCACTAATTCGCCGCTTTTCAAGGCCAGGCGGCAACGGGCGCTGGCGGCTTGCACGGCCTTGGCGTCCAGCTCCCCAAAGCTGCCGTCTTCCACTTGGGACAATAAATATTCCCGGATAAGATTATCCAGCGTGGTGGCAGGCAGCTGCAGCAACGCATCATAAGGCACTAGCATGTTCATCCTCCAGTAAATACCGTAACAGTCGCTGTTCAAGAAAATACCGCGGACGCCACGGGGTGCCGCCATTGATAAAGCCCACATGGCCACCGTAAGGGTAAAGTTCGTATTGCACGCAGGACGGCAGCTGTTGTGGCGGCGGAATGACCGCCTCATCCATGAAGGGATCGTCCTTGGCGTGGATGAAAAGGGTGGGGCGGGCAATCTTGTGCAGTAGTGGCAGGGCGCTGGCCTTGGCATAGTAATCTGCCGCTCCGGCAAAACCATGCAAGGGAGCGGTGACCTTATCGTCAAACTGATAAAAGGTGTGGAGTTGTTGCAATGCTTGCATGTCGGCGTTACTGGCGGTTGCCGACTGACACAATTTTTGCCGCATTTTTTGTTGTAGCTGACGCAACAGGTGACGCTGGTATATGCGGGAAAACCCCCGTTCCAGTTTATGGGCGCAACTGGCCAGTGCCAACGGTGCTGACACCACCGCGGCGCGTTGCAGTAAGCTGCCCATGCCCTGTTCGGCCTGATATTTTGCCAGTACGTTACCGCCCAGGCTATAACCCACTGCCAGCAACGGGGACTGGGGATAATGGCGGGCAAGAAACTGCAATGTCTGTGCAATATCCGCCGTATCGCCGCTGTGATAACTGCGCGGCAGCCGGTTGGCTTCTCCGGAGCAGCCCCGGTGATGGTGCACCACGCAGGCCAATTGCCGTTGGGCACAAGCCTGCAGCATGCGCCTGGCATAATGGGAGTCGGCGCTGCCTTCCAGTCCGTGCAGGATCACCAACAGGGGCTCGCCTGGCCGGGGTCTGGCTAAAAAATCCAAGTCGATGAAATCACCATCAGGCAGTTCCAGTCGCTGACGCTCCAGCGCCAAACCCGGAATTTTGGTCAGTACCGGCAAAATGGTTTGCAGGTGTGGGTTGCGTCCCCACCAGGGCGGTGTAAACAATGGTTGCATGGCTCTTGGTTATGGCTGCTTGTGTCTGTTGGTCATGGTTGGTTACCGCACTTTCCATGAACAAAATGTCATGAACAAGGCGTCATGAACAGCGGTCATGAAAGTGATTCGCCTGGCCAAAATAACACAATTTGGGGCAGCGGTGGGTTTTGCTCACTGCGGGATTGCCAATGTGTTGTCCGTATAGCGGTAACGGCTTATTTGGGTCAACTCCGGAAAATCGCGGTAATTGAGGTGAAACAGCGCCAGATAACTGTGCAGGTTCGCCCGGTGAACCCGGGATACCGTAGGCACTACATCCCATAACTGCAGGGATATCACCTGTTGCTGTTGGCGCTCCAGCAGCTGTTCTACTTCTAACATCTGCTCATAGGCGCTTTCATCCACATACTGCCGGGCCAGATGCCGCAGTTGCCGGTAGGGCAGCAATAGGTGTTCCTGCCAGCAGGTAAGGGTTTGCTGTAACTGTTGCCAGTAATGGTTGTTGAGTAACAGTTGCTGCCGGTCCAGTTCCAGCGCCAGCATGAGTAAATTGATGATAATGCCGTATTGTTCCCGTAACGGTTGCGCCAGTGTTTCCATGAACGGGAAATGTTGCTCACACCCCTGCCAGAAGGTAGGGGTGAAAATACAGTGCAATGACACGTAAAGGCTCCTTGCTTGGCCTGTGACAATGGCCGAACTCCATTACAAACCGGCGGCCTGCTCGATAGTGTCAATCTGTTCTTGCAACTCGAGCCAGTCCATTTCACTTTGTTCCAGTTGTTGATTGAGCGCCGTGCGCTCGGCCAATACGGTGGTGAGCTGCTGTTTGCGCTGTTCTTCATACAGCGTGGTATCCGCCAGCAGGTTTTCCAGCTCAGCCAGGCGTTCGGTCACGTCCTGCTGCTGGTCTTCCAGTTTACTCTGTTGTTTTTTCAGGGGAGACAATTTTTGTCGCAATTCCGCTTCCAGGCGCTTTTGCAGCTTTTTGTCTTGTTGGGGTTTGCTCTCGGCTGCCATCTGGGGCTTGGCCGCTTTGGCCGCATCCAGCAGCCATTGGTGATAATCTTCCAGATCCCCGGGAAAATGCTCCACTTTGCCGCTGTCTACCAGATAGTAATCATCACAGGTCAGGCGCAGCAGATGCCGGTCATGGGATACCACCACCATGGCGCCTTCAAAGTCTTGCAGTGCCACTGTCAGGGCGTGGCGCATGTCCAGATCCAGATGGTTGGTGGGTTCATCCAGCAGCAGCAAATTGGGGCGCTGCCATACCAGCAATGCCAGTACCAGCCGGGCCTTTTCGCCGCCGGAAAATGGCCGCACCGGTGATAGCGCCATATCCCCCTGAAAACCGAATCCCCCGAGAAAATCCCGCAATTCCTGCTCCCGGTTATCCGGTGCCAAACGCTGTAAATGTTGCAGCGGCGTGTCATCCAGGCGCAAATATTCCACCTGATGCTGGGCAAAATAGCCAATGTTGAGGCCAGGGTTGGGCTGATATTTCCCCCGCTGTGGCTCTAATTGTCCTGCCAGCAGCTTGATGAAGGTGGATTTGCCCGCGCCATTGCGCCCTAGCAGACCAATGCGGGCACCGGGTACCAGGTTCATGTGCACCGAGTTGAGAATGGTGCTGTCGCCGTAGCCGATGGCTACATTTTCCATCATGACCAGCGGGTTAGGGAGTGCAGAGGGCGCACGAAACGCCATTTGAAACGGATTGTCCGCTGCAGCGGGCAATAAAGATGTCATCTTTTCCAGTGCCTTGAGGCGGCTCTGGGCCTGACGGGCCTTGCTGGCCTTGTAACGGAACCTGTCCACATAGGACTGCATATGGGCCCGTTCCCGTTGCTGGCGTTCATAGGCCACCTGCTGCTGGGCCATGCGTTCTGCCCGCACCCCTTCAAAGGCGGTGTAGTTGCCGCGGTAGAAATTCAGCTTCTGGTTTTCCACATGGATGATCTCTTGCACAATGGCATCCACAAAATCCCGGTCATGGCTGATAAGCACCAGCGTGCCCTGATAACTCTTCAGCCAGCCTTCGAGCCAGAACATGGTGTCCAGATCCAAGTGGTTGGTGGGTTCATCCAGCAGTAACAGTTCGGAGCGGCACAGCAGTGCCTGGGCCAGGTTAAGGCGCATGCGCCAGCCACCGGAAAAACTTTTCACCGGCTGGCTTTGCTGGGATTCACTAAAGCCAAGCCCTGCCAGCAAGCTGCCGGCGCGGGCACGAATGCTGTAAGCGCCAATGGCATCAAGCTGGCCATGGAGCTCGGCAATGGCATTGCCGTTGTTTTGCTGCTCGGCCAGTTTCAGCTGGTTTTCCAGGGTGCGAAATTCCCGGTCACCATCAAGCACATACTCCAGTGCCGGCATGTCCAGCGCCGGTGTTTCTTGTGCCACGGTGGCGATGCGCCACTGGTCAGGCACGCTGATATCACCTTTATCCAGATGCAGTTTGCCCATGATCAGCGCCAGCAGGGAGGATTTACCGGTGCCGTTGGCACCTACCAGTCCCACCTTGTGGCCGGGATAGAGCGTGACAGAAGCATCATCCAGCAGCACTTTGCTGCCGCGGATAAGTTGCGCGTGGGAGATAGTGATCATGGGTTAACGCAGTAATGATAAAAATGAAAACGCCGATCATAGCCCACAAGCCGTTGCTTCGGCTATAGCACCACGTCGCTAAAGTTACGCACTGCCTGCGTAATGTGGCAAAATGACCTTTATGTCCACTGCAATCGAGTAAAAAATGAGCAAATCAAGGAAACGCTTTGTTGCTGGTGCCCGCTGCCCTAAATGCCAGGCCCTCGACAGTATTGTGGTTTATAAGGATAACGGTGTGGAAACGGTGGAATGCATTGAATGTGACTACCGTGAACAGCAAACCGAGACGAAAGTGGCCGACAAGGCCCAGGGGCAGGTGATTGGCCTGTTCAAACCGGAATAAATAGCAAGCTGTTGGGGACGTTTTATCCCCATTGCTGCGGCACATTGCCGCAGGAGATTGAAAGCTAAACTTCGCCGGCGCCCATTGCCAACAACACTGCGGCTACCTGTTGGTGTCGCCAAGAGGTTGCTGTCTGCGCTGTTTTCATCACAAGGATAATTATGCCAAGCCTGATCCGAATTTTGCTGATTGACACCCACCTGCCGGGCGTGGTGGAGCTGCGTCTTGATGGCCATACCAATATCTGTGGTACCAACGCCTCTGGCAAAACCACCCTGCAACGGTTGGTGCCGGTGTTTTACGGGGAATATCCCAGCCGCGTGGTGCCCTCCACCCGTGACAGTTTCGAGCGCTGGTATCTGCCCCGCGAGTCCAGTTACATCATTTACGAATACCGGAAAGCCGATGGGCTGTTTTATCAGGCGGTGCTGGCCTCGGCTGGCGATGGCAAAGGGGTGAACTACCGCTTTATCGCCAAAGGCTTTGCGCTGGAGGATTACGTCAAGTCCCAAAACGGCGACACCTTCATCTGCCACACCATGGCAGAGCTGGGGCGGGAGATGAAACGGCTCGGCGTAAACTACAGCAATCTGCTCAATACCCGGGAATACCGCGCCATCATCCAGAACGATCGCAGCTTGCTCAATACCGGCAGTAACCGCAGCGAGCTGCGCAATTACGCCCGCTTGTTTTCCTTGTGCGATGCCGATCACTCCCTGCGCCACATTGAAAAACTGGCCAAGGCGGTGCACTCGAAAGAGGGCAAAATGGAAACCGTCAAATCCATGATTGCCGCCATTCTGGAAGAGGACGGGGTCAATCCGCCCACCTCCAGCATCAATCCCCAGCGGGTGGAAGCCTGGATCCGCGAAAGCCAGTTGATTGCGGGTTTTGAAAAAATCCGACCGGAATTTGACAAGCTGGACCAGGAATTCAACGAGTTGCAGGCCGCCGAGCTGCGCCTGGCCAGTCTGGCCCAAGGCTACCGCCATGATGAGGTGCTGGAAACCCAGCGTCAGGAACGGCAACAGGCCCAGGCTCAAGAATGCAACTTCCGTCTGAAAGCTCTGGATGAGCAATGGAAAGAGCAGCGCGATGCCATCAACCAGGAGCTGTCCGCCGCCAAAGGCGATGCCAGCAAGCTGGAATATGAACTGGACAGCATTGAAAACCAGCAAAACGCCTATCTGGATGCGGATATTGAACAGGCCAAGGCCCATCTGGAACAGCTGCCGTTGTGGCGGGCCGATCTGGAAAGCCTCAGCGAGCGCCACAAACTGCTGACCGAAAAACACCAGGACGTGGAAGCCGCCTACAACGCCCGGCGCAGCAAAATCGGGGAACAGCTCAACCGGGAGCTGGAAAAACTGCACCAGCAGCAGGATGCGCAGCGCGAGCAACTGGACAAACAGAAACAGCTGGCCGCAGACGACATTGCCCGTCTGGACGCCCAATGGCGCGAGCGCACGGATGCGGGTAAGGCACATCATCAGGAGCAGCAATACCAGCTGAAACTTTCCGCCGCCGAGCAGCAACTGCAAATCAACAACGTGAGCTACACCGAAGAGGAAAAACTGGCGCTGGCGGTGTTTGATGAGCGCATTGAGCGTGCCGACAGCGAGCAGGAAGCGGCCAGTGTCACCGTCGAGCGCCTGAGCGCTGAAGAGCGAAAGCTCAAGGCGCAGCGGGAACAGGATACCGAAGCCTTGCGCTTGGCCTCCTTGCGGGTGAATGAGCGGCAAAGCGCCCTGGATGACATTCGTCAGATGCTGTTTCCCCAGTCCCATACCCTGCTGGAATTCTTGCGCCGCGAACTGCCGGGCTGGGAGCAGCATTTAGGCAAGGTGGTCAATCCGGAGCTGCTGCATCGCAGCGATCTGCATCCGGGACTCATGGGCGAGAGCGACAGTTTTTATGGCCTAACACTGGATCTCAAGGCGCTGGATATTCCGCCCTATGCCGCCAGTGAAGTGGAGCTGCGTAGCCGTCTGGCTCAGGCAGAAGATGCCCTGCAGCACGCCGATGCCCTGAAACAACAGGCCGAGGAGCAGCTGGTGGCCGCCAACGGCGCACTGGACAGTCTCAGCCGCGAGCTCACCATGGCGCGCACCGTGTACAAAAACCTGCGGGAAGATTTGCGGCGGCTGATGGAGGAGCGGCGCACAGCCCAGGCCGGCATCAACCAGGCACTGGCCGCCCGTAAAGCCGAGGCTGGCAAACGCCTGACCCAGCTTGAATTCGAGATGAAACAGCGGCATAACCAACATCTTGAATGGCTGGAAGAACAAAAAGCCCTGGCGCTGGATGCGCGCATGGAAAAACAGGTGTACTGGCAGGATGTGACCGGCGCCATTGAGCAGCAGCTTAACACCCTGCGTGACAGCATCCTGCAGCGGCGTGAGCGCGCCAAAGAGGAGCAAAAAGCCTGCGACAACTGGTATCGCAACGAGCTGAAATCCCGTGGCATCAACGAAGATGAAATCGTGGCGCTGAAACGGCAGATGCGGGAACTGGACAGCCAGATTGCCAGCACCGAGCAGCGCCGCAGCGAAGTGCTGCGTTACGAAGAGTGGTATCGCCACACTTGGCTGGGGCGCAAACCGCAACTGGTGACCGCACTGGCTACCACCAAACAGGCGGTGTCCGAGCTTGACCAGCAACTCAAGGCCCGTGCCAATGAGGTGAAACAGCAGCGTCAGCAACTGGAAAGCGAGCTCAAGCAATCCCATGCCGCCCAAGTGGAAGCCTCTGAAAACTTGAGCAAATTGCGCGGGTTGCTGCGTAAGCTCAGCGAACTCAAACTGCCCAAAAACAGTGAGGAAACTCCTGGCAGCATCAGCGAGCGGTTGCGTCAGGGGGAAGAGTTGCTGTTAAAGCGGGATTACCTGCTGGGATCGGTCAAGCAGTATGTGGATCACTTTGACCAGGTGATTGCCGCCAAGTCCGGCTCCGGGCTGTCGGAAACCTGGGAGCGGGCCCGTGAAGACGCCAGTTACCTCACCGACAAAGGCATTCGCTTGCTGGATTACCACAAATTGGTGCCGGCACTGGAGCAACTGCTGAATGTGATTGTGCCCCAATCCATTACCGCCCTGCGGGAGCAGGGGCGCATTTTCGGGGTGGATCTCACCTCCTTTTACGATGTGCTGGCGGATATCGACCGGCGCATCGCTTCCCAAAGCGCCCGCATCACCCGGGAAGTGGGCGAAGAGTTGTTCCTTGAAGGCATTTCGGATTCCGCCGTGAAAATCCGCTCCCGCATCAGCGAGCTGGAATTCTGGCCGGAGCTGGAAACCTTTGTGAAGGCGTTCCGTGCCTGGAAAGCCGATGGTTTCAGCACCTTGCCCGATGAACACTACACCGACAGCATGCGCCGGGCGCTGGACATTATCGGCCGCTCGGCACTGACCGGCGGCATTGCCAAACTGCTGGAGATTGAACTGCGGCTGAAAGAGGGCAACTCGGACTTGATTATCCGCACCGACCGCCAGTTGAACGAGTCGTCCAGTCACGGCATGGCTTATCTCATCTTGTGCAAATTCCTGCTGGCATTCACCCGGCTGCTGCGGGGCAAGGCCGACGTCACCATTCACTGGCCCATCGACGAGCTGGGCACCTTGCACCACAGCAACGTGAAAAAGATTTTTGATGCCTGTGAAAACAACAACATTTGCGTGCTCGGGGCATTCCCCAATCCGGAATCGGAAGTGCTTAACCTGTTCAGCAACCGCTACATCATCAACAAACAGACCAAGCGCTTGCAGTTGGTAAAACCCAAGCTGGACCCGATTGCGCAAAAACTCAGAGAACATCTGGCAAAGGAGGCAGTGTAAATGGGCGAAATCATCGCGAGCGGCGAGCTCATTGAACGATTGCTGCGTGGGGAGTTCATTTGTCGCACCACTTTTGAAGACGGCTGGCGGGCGCTCAAGAGCCCGGCCACCCGCGACCGGGTTGAGGCTTACCTGAACCAAATCAACCGCACCGTGGCCCAGACCGCTGAAGGGGAAGTGTTTTTCTGCGGTTATGTCAATCTGGGCGAGCGTGAACGCAAGGTGATCTCGGCGCAGTTTCGCGAAATCTGCCATTCATTGATCCCTTTGGTGGAGTGGCTGGTGCTGGTGCAGGAGGCGAGCGGCCAGGATGCGCCATTGACGGAAGGCGCCCCGGTACGTTTGACGGAGTTGCAAACCCGCATTGAAGACACGCCGGCATTTCGTGAACAACTGGCGAAACTGAGCCAGTACCGGCTTTTTGGCTCCAGTGCCAGCAGTGTGGACGGGCAGATAAAACTGGTGTTCAAACGCTTGGTGGAGCTGGGGTATCTGCTGCGGCCTAACCCGGAAAAACAGATTTATCTGGCCACCGGCAAGCTGGATTACCTGTATGAGGTGATCCGTTTCATTGATGAAACCGAAAGCCTGAGCTTGGAAGCCCAAGCGGAAACCGCCAGTCAGAGGGAACTGATATGAGCAGCAATCTGCATCAGGCGGGGGTCAAACTGCTGCGATTGCTCGGGCGCCATGCGGAGCTGGTGATGGACGCCTATCTGGGCGGCAGCGTGGATGAAGAAAAGCTGGAACCGGCCACGGTCAAGAAACTGACCGACAACGGCATTTTGTGGCGTCCGGAGGCGGGCGAGTCGCTGCGGTTGTCACGCAATGTGCGGGCACTGCTGGAAGATGGGCTGAAAGATGAGCGTAACCGCCAGATTAACGCCAACGTGGGCTCGGCGCTGGCCACCATCAAAACCCTGGCCAATCATTACCGGGAGGCGCGCGCCAGTGTGGATTACAGCGCTGCAGAGGCCTATCTGGCAGATTTGTCTGAGCAGGTTTACAGCTTTACCGAAAGCCTGCGCTACTCCATCCGCGTGTTATGGGGGCGGATTAACAACGAATTTGGCTACGTGGGCAGCATCAGCGCCAAAATCCGCGAGAACGAACTGGCCCAAAGCCAGGTGAGTGACCTGCTCAACGGGCTGGAGATGTTCGAGTTCAGCGAGCTGGGGGAGCTGGCCGGGGATATCCGGGAGCTGCGCCGTTTGCTGGTGACCAGTTTGCAAGAAACCTTAAGCACCTGCGCCCAGGAGCTTAGCGTGGTGCAGGGGCGCTTGCTGGAGTTGTTGGGGCGTTTTCGCAAAATCCAGGGGCGTACCCGGCTGCTCAAGGGCTGGTTGCTGTATACGGACTTGCATCCCGAGTATGAAGTGGCAGACCACGTGGCCCACAAACAGGTGCCGGCATTGTTCAATCAGGCCCAGCCCCTGATGGTACCGGCAGCGGTGGATGTGCATAACGCCCAGCACGAGCCCCAACTGCTGACGCTGGTGGCCAATATCAAATCCATCATGCGCCATGCCCAGCCGCAGTCTGCCGTCCAGCAGGCTCAGGCGGTTGAGGTGTTGGCGGATGAAGCGTTCGATTTGCCCGATAACCCGTTGAAACAGGCCGTGGATGGGTATTTTTGTGCGGTGATTGATTCTGGCCGTAACCAGTCTGCATTGGCTTATCTGGCAGAGCAGCAACTGCCCTGGGATGCGGAAAGCTGGCTGTTCCAGGTGATTGGCGGTTTTGAAGGACTCAGTGACGAGCACAAACGCTATTTTGCCCTGGAACCCCTGGGCGAGGCCCATCCTCAGTATTCCGGTAACTTCATCATCCGTGACGTGGAAGTGGGCCTGCGTTAAGCCTGGCCGCTTTCCCGGCGGCTGACAGCAGTGGCGGATGTGCGTGGCGGCGCTCCCAATCCGCCATCAGGAGGCGGTCGTCATGTTTTGTGAGCGATCGCTAATATTCTGGTATCATCCGGACAAAATGGCCGTTTTCATTTGCAGCAGGCTGTGTATTGTTATGCACGGCCATTTTATTAGGTTGTAATGATTTACCCCCCTGATGTTGGAAGGCACTTGTTTGCTTGGTTGCAGCACGATGAGGCGCAGTGGCGTCTGTGGCTGCACGGCTTGGCGGTTGCTTCTGCATAAAAACAATAAAGGAACTCAACAATGCAAAGACGCGATTTCTTGAAAAATGCCGCCATGCTCTCCACTGCGGGAATGTTCAGCCCGTTGCTGGCAACCACGGTGCAGGCCCAGCCGGTGATGAAGGTGGCTGATGGCCTCCGCCGTTTTAGTGTGACCCAGCAATACGATGTCAACGCGCCGGAAGGTTCGGTCGGTGTGGTGAAATTGTGGATCCCGTTACCGCCGGACACTCCATTGCAGCAGGTTGGCGGTTTGCAGTATCGGGGCAATTATCAAGATGCCTACATCACCACGGCCAATGCCTATGGTGCCAAAACCCTGTTTGCCACTTGGCCGAATGCCAACAGCAAGCTGCAACTGACGCTGGAGTGGGTGATTGAAACCCGTGACTGGGAACCTCGCAAAAACGGTGAACTGGCGGACTATCGGGTGCCTGACATTATCCAGTATCCGGCAGACGTTAAACCCTATCTGTTGCCCACTGCCCATATGCCGGTGGATGGTCTGGTGAAGCAGACGGCCGACAGGATTGTGGGCAGCGAAACCAACCCGCTGCAAAAAGCCCACAAAATTTACCAGTGGGTCACCGATAACATGTTCCGTGACAACGATGTGATTGGTTGCGGCACCGGTGATGTGGCCAGCATTTTGCAAACCGGCAAGATGGGCGGCAAATGCACGGACATCAGCTCGGTGTTTGTCGCATTGGTGCGCGCTGCGGGCATTCCGGCCAAAGAGGTGTTTGGCATTCGGGTCGGTCAGGCCCTTAAAATGGGGCAGTATTCCCACAAGGCATTCGGCAGCGCTGATGCCAACGGCGTGGCTGGCATCAGTGGTGGTCAGCATTGTCGCGCCATGTTCTATCTGGCGGGCTACGGTTGGTTGCCGGCCGATCCGGGGGATGTGACCAAAATGCGGCTGGTAGAGCACAAAACCAAGCAGGACCCGGCGGCCCAGGCAGTGAATGACTATCTGTTTGGTAACTGGGAAATGAACTGGATTGCCTTTAACGAGGGGCGTGATTTTGAACTGTATCCGGTAGCTGAGCAGGGCGCGATGAACAATTTTGCTTACCCTTATGCGGAAGTGGATGGCGACCCGGTGAATTTCTACGACCCGAAGGTATTCGCGTATGACTACCAGTCCATCGAACAGCGCTGATGCGCAGTCTCGGGGGAACGGCTTGCTGGCAACGCTGCTGACCGCCGTGGTCGCGGCGGTTGCCTCCAGTTTGTGCTGCATCGGGCCGCTGCTGTATCTGCTGTTCGGTGTTTCTGCCGCCAGCCTGTCGGGGCTGGCGCAATTGGGCTGGTTGCATTATCCCATGCTGCTGTTATCCATCGGCTTGATAGCGCTGGGGTTCTGGCGCTTGTATTTTTCGCGCCGCCCCCTGTGCAGTGGCAGGTTCAACCGAACCCGCATGTTAATCCTTTACTGGCTGGCGGTGCCCATAGTGCTGGCGTTCCAGCTCTATCCCTATGTGCTGCCCTGGTTGCTGGAGAAATTTGAATGAAGCGTTTCATGCTGTTATGGCTGTTGGCCAGCCCTTTGGCCAGTGCTGCCGATAAAACCGTGTTCATTGAGGTGGAAGCCATGACCTGTCCGTTGTGTGTCACCGTGGTGAACAAGGTGCTGCGCCAAACCGATGGGGTGATAAAAGCCAAATCCTCCCTGAAAACCCACCAGGCGGTGGTGATAGTGCCCGAGGATTTTGATACGGACAAACTGCTGCAGGCCATTGATAAGACTGGCTATAAAGGCGTTATCCATCACGTTGATACCCCCTCTTGAGCAAGGAGGGAGATAAAAAAGCGATGTAGATGCATCGCTTTTTTCATGCCGGTTTTTGTATGCGGATTTTGGTACGAATGGACGGCTAGGGCTTATTTGCCCTTGAGCAATTGACCGCACAATTTCACAAAATCGGAAGAGGTGACAATCCCTGCAACGTTGTGCTCACTGTCAATCACCGGCAGGCAGCCATGCTTGTTGTTAATGAAATAGTCCACCACTTCCACCAGCGGCATATCCAGGGTAAGCGGCGTGATATCGGTTTCCAGCAACGCTGTCAGGGGTTGTTGGCGTTCATGCCGCTCCAGCGCACCGGCACCATAGCGGTTCAGCAATCCCATCACGGTGGCCACCATTTTCTTGTGGGTCAGCACGCCCACCAGTTTGCCATCATCATCCACCACCGGCAGGTGGCGCACGCCGCGGTTTTGCATCAGCAGATGGGCATCCTTAACCGTGGCGCCCTGATTGATACACACCACGTTACTGGTCATTATTTCCTGCACTTTCATGGCGATTCCCCGGGTTGTCTGGGTGATTGAGGGCACCGAGTCCGGCACCCAATGCCCTAAAATAATTTCCCTATCATACTCTTGGGGTGGGTGGAAATGAACAAATCGAGGTTTCTTATAAAATTAATCATAAATTCACAGGGCAGTAACAGCACTTACTGACAATGCGGGCGGTGATTAAATACCTCTTAAAAATAAGGAATACTTCATGACCCGTTCGTTTTCCCGCCGTCGTTTTCTGGCCCTATCTGCCAGAGGGATTGGCGCTGCCGTGCTGTCTTATGGGCTGATGGGCTGCAATATCAACAACAATGATGATGAAGACACGGTAGCTGCCAGCTTTGCGCATGGCATTGCCAGCGGCGATCCCTTGCCGGATGCGGTGATCCTCTGGACACGGGTAACACCGGTGACGGCGGGTAATGTCAAGGTTTCCTGGGAAGTGGCAACGGATGCGGCCTTTACCCAGCTTATCACCACCGGCGAAACCGTCACCGATGCCTCCCGGGATTACACGGTGAAAGTGGATGCCGTGGGGCTGGAAGCGGGCACTCGTTACTATTACCGCTTTGCCGTGGGCGATGTGCAGTCAGTCACTGGCACCACCAAAACCTTGCCGGCAGGGGATGTGAGCTCTGTGAAACTGGCGGTGATGTCCTGCTCCAACTATCCGGCGGGTTATTTCAACGTTTATGAACTGGCGGCCCAGCGGGATGATCTGGATGCCTTGCTGCATCTTGGGGATTACATTTACGAATATGGCCGCGGTGAGTATGCCAGCGAACATGCCGCCGAGCTTGGCCGTGAAGTGCTGCCCGCATCCGAGCTGTTAACCCTTAGCGATTACCGTACCCGTTACGCCCAGTACCGCAGCGATGCCAGCTTGCAGAAAATCCATGCCAAGGTGCCGTTCATCACCATTTGGGATGACCATGAAGTGGCCAATGACGCCTGGCGTGACGGCGCGGACAACCATAATGACGGCGAAGGCGATTTTGCCCTGCGCAAGGAAGCCGGCATGCAGGCCTATTTTGAATGGCTGCCCATCCGTCCTTTCCGTGAAGGGGATAACCAGGATATCTACCGCAGTTTCCGCTTTGGCAACCTGCTGGATTTGCACATGCTCGATACCCGGCTGTTGGCGCGGGACAAGCAGCTCAGCTATGACGATTACCTTGATGCCAACGGCAATTTTGACAGCGTTGGCTTGACTGCTGCCCTGGCTGACAACAGCCGCACCATGCTGGGCCAGACCCAACTGCTTTGGTTGCAGCAGCAACTGCAGCAATCCACTGCCACCTGGCAGGTGCTGGGGCAACAGGTGTTGATGGGACGGATGCTGCTGCCAGCGGCGGTGGCCACGCAAAAACTGACCATTAATGAATACGGCTTTTTGGGGCAGTTGGCACAGTTGGCGGCCAGGGCACAGGCGGGCGATCCTACCTTGACCCAAGCCGAGCTTGACCATCTGGCGGCCAATCAGGCGCAGCTGACACCTGAAGCCGTGGCACTGCTGCAATTGCCCAACATTCCCTACAACCTGGATGCCTGGGACGGTTACGCCTACGAGCGGGAGGTGCTGTTGCAAACCATTAAGCAGCTTGGCAAAAACACCGTGGTGCTGGCGGGGGATACCCACAATGCCTGGGCCAACAACCTGACCGACATGCAAGGCAATGCCGTTGCCGTGGAGTTTGCCACCAGCTCGGTTTCTTCGCCTGGCATGGAAGAATACCTGTCGCTGGACCCAAGCCAGATTGATGTGTACGAGCAGGCGGTGGTAGGCATGGTGACCGATTTGCAGTATACCAATCTGTTGCAGCGGGGCTATATGCTGCTGGAGTTGACACCAATCCGGGCCAGTGCCACCTGGCATTTTGTGGATAACATCCTCTCCACCAGTTTCAGCGAGCTGCCAACCCGTGAGCGCCAAGGGTACGTTGAAGCTGGCACTGCGCAAGTTGTCATGTTACCTCAAGCCTAAGTAGTTCAGTTTACTGGACAAATGCGGCTGACAGCCTAAGATGCACTCAGAGCCCTTAGCTGACAGCCGCACTATGCCCACTGAGTTATTGCCCAATTTTTCCGTTGCCACCCTCAATCTGTTTAATTTTGCCGCCCCGCCACTGGCTTACCACCAGTTTGACAACATCTACAGCCAAGCCCAATGGCAACAAAAGTGCGACTGGATCCGTCGCTGGATAACAAGCGCCAAACCGCAACTGCTGGCCATGCAGGAAGTGTTCAGTCCTGAAGCTCTGCAGTCTTTGTGCCGTGATGCCGGATTGGCGCATTTTGCCACTGTGGCCGAGCCGCAAATCCGTGGTCATGTGGCCCATCAAAGCGTGGTGGCGCTGGCCAGCAGCTTTGCCTTGAGTGATGTCACCGATGTGAGCATTGATTTGCCATTGGCCCAGGCATTGGGGCTGGGGGATGATTTTTGCCAAAGCCGCCGCTTTTTGCGGGCAACCGCCCTGCTGCCCGGCATTGGCCATACGGATATCTACGTGGTGCATTTCAAATCCCCCAGAGCCATGCTCACGGCCAGCGACAGCCAGCTTGATGGCATTCCCGCGCTATTGGCCGGTAGTGCGCTGGGGCGCTGGGCATCCATTGTGCAGCGGGGCACGGAAGCCGCCCTGTTGCATCAGGCCATACTCAGGCGCCGTCAGCAGACCGGCAACAGCGTGATGGTGATGGGGGATTTTAATGCCACCATCGACAGCAGTGAAATGCGCGCGCTTGTAACCGATGACAGCCGCATTTTTGCTTCGGACATGCGCGCCGCCGGGTTCAATCTGGATGAAGCTCAGCTAAAGCAGCGCATAGAAGCCTATCAGTTATTTGATGCCTGGCAGTTATGGCAACAACATCAGGCAGAATCCCGTCCGCGTCCGGTCAGCCATTTTCATGGCTCCCATGGCAGCTGTGTGGATCACATTTTACTCAGCCAGGAGTTTCATGGCATGAGCCAGCACAGCCTGGCAATGGTGCAGGATTACCGGGTTTATGATGACCATCTGATGCGGCCGGATTACAAGCGCGATGCCATGGCCAGCGATCACACGCCAGTGATGGCGCTCATTGCGCCGCGCCAGCCGTAAGCGGCCCGAATTCACTGCCGCAACCGGGGCAATTAAGGTATGATGCGCGCCATTGAGTGGCAACGACGGGACGGCTGCATGTAACGGCAACGGCCCGGGATATTCATTGTCATGGACATTTAGCGCCAAAGGGCATCGCATGGTAGACAGAATCAAGCTTAAACCCGGCCGGGAGAAATCCCTCGACCGGCATCATCCGTGGATTTTTTCCAGTGCCATTCACAACATCAAGGGCAAACCCCAGGCCGGTGACACCGTGGATGTGGTGGCCCATGACGGCCGTTGGCTGGGGCGGGGCGCCTGGTCACCGGAGTCCCAAATTCAGGTGCGCATTTGGAGCTTCATACGGGAAGAAGCCATCGACCGGGCATTCTTCATGCGGCGGGTTCAGCGGGCGCAGCAGGGGCGCGATGCGTTGATTGCCAGACAGGGGCTGACCGGCTATCGGCTGATTGCCGCCGAGTCCGACGGCCTGCCGGGGATCACCATCGACCGTTACGCCAATGTCTTGGTGTGCCAGCTGTTGTCTACCGGTGCCGATTACTGGCGGGAAACCCTGGTATCCGTGTTGGCGGAGCTGTACCCGGGCTGCGCCATTTATGAGCGCTCCGATGTGGACTCCCGCAAAAAAGAGGGATTGCCCCTTACCACCGGGCTGCTCCATGGCGAGTTGCCCCCCATGCCAGTGGTGATTGAAGAAAACGGCGTGAAAATTGCGGTGGATGTGACCACCGGCCATAAAACCGGTTTTTATCTTGATCAGCGGGATAACCGGGCGGTGGCTGCCCGTTACGTGCAGGGCAAATCCGTGCTTAACTGCTTTTGTTATACCGGCACTTTCGGGGTTTATGCGGCCAAAGGCGGCGCGGCCCGGATTGAAAACGTGGATGTGTCATCCCTGGCCCTTGATGCGGCGCGCCACAACATGGCGCTTAACCAGCTGGATGATACCCAGGTGGAATATACCGAGGCGGACGTGTTCAAACTGCTGCGGCAATACCGCGACGAAGGGCGCAAGTTTGACGTGATTGTACTGGACCCGCCCAAATTTGCCGATAACAAAGCCCAGCTTGCCGGCGCCTGTCGCGGTTATAAGGACATCAACTTGCTGGCCATGCAACTGCTGGTGCCCGGTGGCACCTTGCTGACCTTCTCCTGCACCGGACTGATGCCTGCGGATCTGTTCCAGAAAATCGTGGCGGATGCGGCGCTTGATGCCAAACGGGATGCCCAGTTTACGGCACGTCTGGGGCAAGCTGGCGATCACCCCATTGCGGCGGCGTTTCCTGAAGGCTTTTACCTCAAGGGCCTGGTAGCCACCGTGTGGTAATCTCGTTGATGTTGCAAGGCCGTCTCAACACCAATACCTCCCCGGTGATTTGAGATGCCTTGCACATTTCACTTTCATTGCTGTTTTTTTCTGCAATTAATAAGTAGGATCCAGGCAGGATCCCCGGTTTCCCAGCAATAAACCGTCCCCCGCATGATGCTTAACCCTAGGGCTTGTATACGGCTATTCCCTACATGACAGGATGATTTATGGCTGTAATTTCACAACTGCATTTCCATAAACCAATGAATTTTAAAAAACATTTTATTACCAGCATCTTGCTGGCGATGATTTGGATCATCATCATCATGGGCGCCATGGTGTTCCAGTTACTCAAATCCACCCACGATGAAAACCTGCGACAGCGCGGGCTGGAAATTGCCGGCATTCTGGCGCTGGACCCGGTGGTGATTGATGCGGTGGACCGGGCCAATCACCAAACCGGGGTATCCATCCGCCCCTATATTGAACAGCTGCGGGCCGTAACCGATGTGTCCTTTATTGTGGTCATCAATAAGGACGCCATTCGTCTGAGCCATATCCATCCCAATAAAGTGGGCAAAAAATTTGTGGGAAGTGATGCCCAGCACGTGCTGAAAACCGGGGAGAAACAGAGCACTTATGCCGCAGGCTCCCTGGGCATGGCCATTCGCAATTTTGCCCCGATCGTCAAAAACGGCAAAGTGATTGGTGCGGTTTGTGTGGGCATTCTCAAAGAGGAGGTCAGCCAGCTGTTCATTGAGCGCCATGCCAGTTTGCTGTTACTGGTATTTCTGGTGATTGCGGTAGCCGTGTTACTGGTGTTTGTGGTGCTGGCAAAACTCAAGCACACCATGCAGGATCTGGAGCCGGAACTGGTGGTCAAGCGTCTGATGGAGCATGACCGCATCTTCAACGCCATTCGGGACCCCATCATCTCCATCAATAACGATTTTTCAATCACGGCAATCAATGATATTGCCACCAAGTTGTTGTCCATGGGCGGCATGAACAAGCAGGAATTTATCGGCCAGCCATTATCCCGTTTTTCTTCGGCGCTGGATAAAATCGCCCGGGCCGGGCATGGCCAGGCTTACTCCGGCAACCTGAAGCTTGGCAAGCTGGATTACCGGGTGTGCATCTACCCGCTGCAAACGGCTCAGGAAGCCCATGGTTACGTGATTTTCTTCCTGGCGGACATGGAGCTTAACGACCTGCGAAAAGAGCTGATTTATTACAAGAACTATGCCGAGCTACTGCGCAGCAAAACCCATGAATATTCAAATAAACTCAATGTGTTATCCGGCATGTTGCAGCTCAAGCACTATGATGATGCGGTGGAGTTCATCGACCGGGAGAGTAAAGGCCATCAGCACATTATCGGCAATCTGGTGCGATCCATCCAAAATAGCCTGGTGGCATCACTGCTGCTTGCCAAATACAACAAGGCGGCCGAGATGGGGGTCAAATACGAGCTGGATGACGACAATATCCTGCAGGATTACAGCAAGCTGGTGTCGGAGAAACTGGCCACCATTTTGGGCAATTTAATCGACAATGCCATTCTGGCCGCCTGGAATAACCGCCAGAATCAACCGCCAGCGGTACATGTTTATGTCAGTGATCGCAGCCAACATGTTATTCTAGAAGTGCAGGATAGCGGAGCCGGTATTGCACCGGAGCTGGATGATCACATTCTGGATTTTGGCGTAACCAGTAAATCCGAACAGGAGCAGAGCGGCGTAGGGCTGTATCTGGTCAATGAGTTGGTCAAACAGTTCCGTGGGAGTATCGACTGGGAACGTACGGAAGATAACAACACATTATTCTCTATTTACATTGAGAAGGGTGAAATCAAACGCTATGAAGCAGAAAGTCACTACCATGATTATTGAGGATGATCCCAGAGCCAGTTACGCTTTGGAATTAACCATTAACCAGCACCCTGACTTTGAGGTTGTCGCCATCAGTGAAACCTATGCCGATGCACTGTTGCATTACGAGCTGTTCAAGCCGCAGATGGTATTTGTGGACATCAGCCTGCCGGATGGCAGCGGCATGGAAGTTATTCAGAAATTACGGCGTGACGGGGCAAATTGCTACTTCATCATGACCACCGCCGAGCGTGATGCCAAAACGGTGGAACAGGCGGTGCAACAGGGGATCAGCGATTATCTGGTCAAGCCGTTACGGATGTCACGGGTGCACCAGGCCCTGGATGATTACAACTTTTACCGCCGCAAACTGGCCACCCGGGAACAAGTGGATCAAGGGGCGATTGATCAGATCCTGGGCAAGCGCAGCACCACCAACGTGCGGCAAACCCCCAAGGGCATTGATGCCACTACACTGAAAACGCTGAAAAAAATCCTAAAAACGGAACAGCTTACCGATTTTTCAGTGGAGGATATGAGCGATCGCATGAAAATTAGCCGTATTACGGTGCGCCGTTATCTGGAATATCTGGAATCGGAAGGCATTGTGAAAATGGTGCTCAATTATAAAACCGGCGGCCGGCCGCGGCGCCATTATCAGTTAACGGACATCAACCTGCTTAACTAGCTTACCCTTTCTTTTGGTGACAGCCTTTGGCATCACCGCCCTTATCATCTGCACAGGGACGTTTCGCAGATGAGCTTCATGTAGCGTGTTTTCAATTCCTTGAGCATTATGGCAATGGCCATGGCCAGTGTTTGCACAAATGGTGCAGTATTGTGCATGCGCGAGTGGCCAAACCTGCGTACAAACTTGAGGCAAAAAAATAAGAGCAAGGGGCACTTGCTCTTATTTTGTGAAGCGTTATCAGGCGCGGGTTATCCACCGATAACCCGAGATGATGGATTACAATCCGGCGTCATCACGCAGCGCTTCTGCCTTGTCGGTTTTTTCCCAAGGGAATTCCTGACGGCCAAAGTGGCCATAGGCGGCAGTTGCCTGGTAGATGGGGCGCGCCAGATCCAGCATTTCGGTCAGGCCGTATGGGCGCAAATCAAAGTGGCGACGCACCAGGGCAATCAGCTGCTCTGCCGGCAAGCGACCGGTACCGAAGGTTTCCACGCTGATGGAAGTGGGCTCTGCCACACCAATGGCGTAAGACACCTGGATTTCGCAACGGTCAGCCAGACCGGCTGCCACCAGGTTTTTGGCCACATAGCGGGCGGCATAGGCGGCACTGCGGTCAACCTTGGATGGGTCTTTGCCAGAGAAGGCGCCACCACCATGACGGGCCATGCCGCCGTAGGTGTCCACAATGATTTTACGGCCGGTGAGGCCACAGTCGCCCATTGGGCCACCAATCACGAAACGGCCGGTAGGATTGATGAAGAACTTGGTATCCTTGGTTAGCCATTGCTGTGGCAGTACCGGCTTGATGATGGTTTCCATCACGCCTTCTTGCAGCTCTTTAAGGCTGATGTCTTCACTGTGCTGGGTAGACAGTACCACCGCATCAATGCCCACAATCTGGTTATTGTCGTAGGCAAAGGTGACCTGGGATTTGGCGTCAGGACGCAACCAGGGCAAGATGCCTTCTTTACGTACCTGGGACTGGCGTTTTACCAGACGGTGAGCGTAAGTGATGGGCGCTGGCATCAGCACGTCGGTTTCGTTGCTGGCGTAACCGAACATCAGCCCCTGGTCACCGGCACCCTGCTCTTTGGGATCTTGACGGTCAACACCCTGGTTGATGTCGGGTGACTGCTTGCCAATGGCACTCAATACGGCGCAGGAGTTGGCGTCAAAGCCCATTTCCGAACTGGTGTAACCGATTTCACGCACGGTGTTGCGGGTCAGTTCCTCAATATCCACCCAGGCAGACGTGGTAATTTCACCACCCACAAGCACCATGCCGGTTTTGACATAGGTTTCACAGGCGACGCGAGCCTTGGGGTCCTGGGTTAAAATGGCGTCGAGCACCGCATCAGAAATCTGATCGGCGATTTTATCGGGATGTCCTTCTGATACAGACTCAGAAGTAAACAGGTGTCTTGCCATGTTTGCAAAATCTCACGATTAAAATAAAAACCTTAGCTGCCGCTACATCCGTATAGAAGCATCTACATCTAGACGGCTATTCTAATTTAATTTCGTTTTTATAAAACCCCTTTTGCGGATATTTGTGCGGTACGCCCATTTGTGGCTGAAAAGTAATGAAACTTTTATCTGTAATATCAATGGGTTTTATAGGGGCTTTGCTGCGAGGAGGGAGATGTGCCCAGACGGATTACTTAAGCGTTTTTGGCCGGCTACAGCGCTGTCTTGCTCGATTTTGCTTTGGCCGTGGGTCAAAAATGCACCATAAAGTGTGGTTGTTAGCCTAAATGGCCCCATGGAAAAGCCGGAAATATATTTGCGTCAGCGGGGCCTCTGCGGGAAAATAAGCGCCAATTCCGCCCGACCATTTTCAGACTCACTACGCAGGAGAAAGCATGTCTTCCCGTAAAGAACTCGCTAACGCTATTCGTGTGTTAAGCATGGATGCTGTGCAAAAAGCAAAATCCGGTCATCCAGGTGCCCCCATGGGCATGGCTGATATTGCAGAAGTCCTGTGGCGCGGACATCTGCGGCACAATCCTCAGGACCCCACATGGGCTAACCGCGACCGTTTCATCCTGTCTAACGGCCATGGTTCCATGCTGCTCTACTCCCTGCTGCACCTGTCTGGCTATGACCTGAGCATTGACGATTTGAAACAGTTCCGGCAGTTGCACTCCCGCACACCGGGCCACCCGGAATATGGCTATGCCCCAGGCGTGGAAACCACCACCGGCCCATTGGGGCAGGGCATTACCAATGCGGTCGGCATGGCCATTGCCGAAAAAGTGTTGGCAGCGCAGTTCAACCGCGAAGGGCACGACATCGTGGATCATCACACCTATGTGTTCATGGGTGACGGTTGCATGATGGAAGGCATCTCCCACGAAGCCTGCTCACTGGCAGGCACCTTGGGGCTGGGCAAGCTGATCGCCTTCTGGGATGACAATGGCATCTCCATTGACGGGCATGTGGAAGGCTGGTTCAGCGATGATACCGCCAAACGTTTTGAGGCATACGGCTGGCAGGTGATCCCGGCAGTGGACGGCCATGATGCCGATGCCATCAATGCCGCTATCGAGCAGGCCAAAGCCGACGCCCGCCCATCTCTTATTTGCTGCAAAACCACCATCGGTTACGGCTCGCCTAACAAGTCCGGCTCCCATGATTGCCACGGCTCACCACTGGGTGATGCCGAAATCGCCGCTACCCGCGAATTTTTGGGATGGACTCATGCGCCATTTGACATCCCGGCCGACATTTATGCCGCCTGGGATGCCAAGGCAGCAGGCAGTGCCGCTGAACGTGACTGGGATGCCAGCTTTGCCGCCTACGCCGCCGCTTACCCTGAACTTGCCAGTGAGCTGAAACGCCGTCTGAGCGGTGAACTGCCAGCGGATTTCGCGGCAGGCGCCCAAGCTTACATTGAACAGCTGCAAGCCAATCCTGCCAATATCGCGTCCCGTAAGGCCTCGCAAAACACCCTGGAAGCCTTTGGCAAGCTGTTGCCGGAATTCCTGGGCGGCAGCGCTGACCTGGCACCCTCCAACCTGACCATGTACTCCGCGTCCAAGTCCATCACCCCGGATGATGCCTGCGGCAACTACCTGCACTACGGGGTGCGGGAATTCGGCATGTCGGCCATCATGAACGGTGTGGCCCTGCATGGCGGTTTTGTGCCTTACGGCGCCACCTTCCTGATGTTCATGGAATACGCCCGTAACGCCCTGCGCATGGCCGCACTGATGAAACAGCGGGTGATTTTCGTCTACACCCATGACTCCATTGGCCTTGGCGAAGACGGCCCGACCCACCAGCCGGTGGAACAGACCTCCACCTTGCGCTTGATGCCCAACATGAGCACTTGGCGCCCTTGCGATCAGGTAGAATCCGCCATTGCCTGGAAATACGCCGTTGAGCGTCAGGATGGCCCTACCTCGCTGATTTTCTCCCGTCAGAACCTGACCCAGATGCCACGCACCGCCACCCAATTGGCCAATGTGGCCAAAGGCGGCTATGTGCTGGTGGACTGCGACGGCACGCCGGAGCTGATTTTGATTGCCACCGGCTCTGAAGTGGAACTGGCGGTAAAAGCCCAGGCAGAGCTGGCCCAGGCCGGTTACAAGGTGCGGGTGGTATCCATGCCGGCCACGGATGTGTTCGACAAACAGGATGCCGCCTACAAGGAAGCGGTACTGCCAGCGGCAGTGAGCAAACGGGTTGCGGTAGAAGCCGGCATTGCCGATTACTGGTACAAGTACGTTGGCCTCAATGGTAAAGTGGTAGGCATGACCACCTTTGGTGAATCAGCCCCTGCAGGCCAGCTGTTTGAAGAGTTTGGCTTTACCGTGGATAACGTGGTGGCCACTGCCAAATCCTTGTTGGCATAAGCCGTGACTGAACGCAAAAGCCTGACGGGCTTTTGTGTTCCTCGCCATTTATAACGGCCTGTCTTATGATAGGCCGTTGTTTTATTGCCCTGAAACAGAGGGAAACGAATTACTGATGATCAGAGTTGCTATCAATGGTTATGGCCGTATCGGCCGCTCAGTGTTACGGGCGCTCTATGAATCCGGCAAGCGCCAGCAGTTACAGATAGTGGCAATCAATGAGTTGGCCAAACCGGAAGCCATGGTACATCTGACCAATTACGACACCACCCACGGCCGCTTTTCCTTGCGGGCGAGTCTGGAGCAGGAACAGATGCAAGTGGGTAACGACAGCATCACGCTGCTGCATGAAACGGATGCCAGCAAACTGCCGTGGCAGGCATTGGGGGTGGATGTGGTGCTCGAATGCACCGGCGCGTTGCATGATCGCACCGCCTGCGCCGCTCACCTGCAGGCGGGGGCCGGCAAAGTGCTGATTAGCCATCCCGCCTCGGCAGATGTGGATGCCACCATTGTTTACGGCGTGAATGACGAGCTGCTGCGGCGCGAGGATACCGTGGTTTCCAACGCCTCTTGCACCACCAATTGCGTGATCCCGGTGATTGCCGAGCTGGACCGCCATCTGGGCATTCGCAGCGGCGCCATTACCACCATTCATGCCTCAATGAACGACCAGCAGGTGATTGACGCCTACCATGACGACTTGCGCCGTACCCGGGCGGCCAGCCAGTCGATTATTCCGGTGGATACCAAGCTGGCCCGCGGCATTGAGCGCATTCTGCCCCAGATGAAAGACAAGTTTGAAGCCATCTCGGTGCGGGTGCCCACGGTAAACGTGACCGCCATTGACGTGTCGCTCACGGTAAGCAAACGGGTGGACATCGCCACGGTCAACGGCATTTTGCAGGCAGCAACCCGCGGTCGCATGGAAGGGATTCTGGGCTTTACCGACGAGCCTTTGGTATCGTGTGACTTCAACCATGATCCCCGCTCCAGCATTGTGGATGGCACCCAGACCCGGGTCAGCGACGGGCATCTGATCAAGCTGTTACTGTGGTGCGACAATGAATGGGGCTTTGCCAACCGCATGCTGGATACGGCACTGGCCATGTTCCCGGCGGCAGAATGATTTACTGGGGTAAGGGCAGGGAAAGGCCGTTACCGTTAACAACCGCAAATATTTTTAGTTAAAACAGGAAGCATGAACATGACAATCATCAAAATGTCAGATTTGGACCTTCAGGGAAAGCGGGTGCTTATCCGCGAAGATCTCAACGTGCCGGTAGCTGATGGCGTGGTCACCAGTGACGCACGTTTGCGTGCCTCTTTGCCCACCATCAAACTGGCGCTGGAAAAAGGCGCCGCCGTAATGGTGATGTCCCATCTGGGGCGGCCCACAGAAGGTGAGTACAACCCGGAATTTTCCCTGCAGCCCGTGGTGGATTATCTGACCAAGGCGCTGGACTGCCCGGTGCGTTTGGTCACCGATTATCTTGATGGCGTTGCGGTTGCCGCCGGTGAAGTGGCGGTGTTTGAAAACGTCCGCTTCAACAAGGGTGAGAAGAAAAACGATGAAGCGCTGTCAAAGAAAATGGCCGCGCTGTGTGATGTTTACGTGATGGATGCCTTTGGCACCGCCCATCGCGCCCAGGCATCCACCCACGGTGTGGGCATGTTTGCCCCGGTGGCCTGCGCCGGCCCGCTGCTGGCAGCGGAGCTTGACGCGCTGGCCAAGGCCATGGACAACCCCAAACGGCCTCTGGTGGCCATTGTGGGCGGCTCCAAGGTATCCACCAAACTGACCGTGCTGGAAAGCCTGTCAAACATTGTGGATCAGCTGGTGGTGGGGGGCGGCATTGCCAACACCTTTATTGCCGCAGCCGGGCATAATGTGGGTAAATCCCTGTACGAAGCCGACTTGCTTGATGAAGCCAAACGCCTGGTGGCCAACGCCCAGAGCCGCGGCGGCGACATTCCGGTGCCCACCGATGTGGTGGTTGGCAAGGAATTCAGTCCCGATGCGGCGGCAACCCTCAAGGCCGTGGCCGATGTGGCCGATGATGACATGATTTTTGACATTGGCCCTGACAGCGCTGAAACCCTGGCGCAGATCATCATGAATGCCGGCACCATTGTATGGAACGGCCCGGTGGGCGTGTTTGAATTTGACCAGTTCGGCGCCGGCACCCAGCGCATTGCCAAGGCCATTGCCGAGTCGGCCGCGTTTTCCATTGCCGGCGGCGGTGATACCCTGGCCGCGGTGGATAAATACCAGATTGCCGACAAGGTGTCTTATATCTCCACCGGCGGCGGCGCCTTTTTGGAGTTCCTCGAAGGCAAGGAATTACCGGCCGTGGCCATGCTCAAGGCCCGTGGCAACTAACACCTGTACCAGATGATGTAAGCTGCCGGTGTTTACCGGCAGTGGCAGTAAAATTTATACCCAATTGGACCCGGGCAATAGATTTGCCCACAAAAGGAGAGAACAGATTATGGCTTTGATTTCCCTACGCCAGTTGCTGGATCACGCGGCAGAACACGGCTACGGTGTACCGGCTTTTAACGTCAACAACCTGGAGCAGATGCGTGCCATCATGCAGGCCGCTGAAGCCACGGACAGCCCTGTGATCGTGCAGGCGTCCGCCGGCGCCCGTAAATATGCCCGTCCCCAGTTCCTGAAATACCTGATGGCGGCAGCGCTGGAGCAGTATCCCGACATTCCGGTGTGTATCCATCAGGACCACGGCACCCATCCTGATGTTTGCCAGCGCTCCATTCAGCTGGGCATGTCTTCCGTGATGATGGACGGCTCACTGATGGCCGATGGCAAAACCCCCTCCACCTACGATTACAACGTGGATGTGACCCGCACCACCGTGGCGTTTGCCCATGCTTGCGGTGTGTCTGTTGAAGGTGAAATCGGTTGCCTTGGCAGCCTGGAAACCGGTACTGCCGGTGAAGAAGACGGTATTGGCGCCGCCGGCACCCTGAGCCACGATCAGATGCTCACCAGCCCTGACGAAGCCGCCCGCTTTGTGGCCGCCACCCACGTGGACGCGCTGGCCATTGCCATCGGCACCAGCCACGGCGCTTACAAATTCAGTCGCAAGCCTACTGGCGATGTGCTGCGCATTGACCGCATCAAGGAAATCCACGCCCGCATTCCCAACACCCATCTGGTCATGCACGGCTCTTCTTCCGTACCGCAAAAATGGCTGCAGATCATCAACCAGTACGGCGGTGACATTCCGGAAACCTACGGCGTGCCTGTGGAAGAAATCGTTGAAGGCATCAAGCACGGCGTGCGCAAGGTGAACATTGATACCGACCTGCGTTTGGCATCCACCGGTGCGGTACGTAAATTCCTGGCGGAAAACCCACGGGAATTTGACCCACGCAAATTCCTCAAAGCCTCCATGGATGCCATGGCAGAACTTTGTATGGAACGCTACGAAGCCTTTGGCTCTGCCGGCATGGCTTCCAAAATCAAGCCGCTGTCACTGCAGGCCATGTACAAGCGCTACCAGAGCGGTGAGCTGGCCCCTAAAGTCAACGGTTAATCCCTTAAGGTTATCGCGACATAAGCCCCTGTTTACATGCAGGGGCTTATTCGTTTCTTTGCTGAATATCCCTGCGGGTTTTCACGTGATGTTGCATGCCTCGTTATGGCTTATACGTTAAAAGCGGGAGTCATTTTCACAAGGCACACCATCATGATCGCCATCCATTTTGGTATTGGGGCAATTGTGGGTGAAATACTCAGCCTCTGTCCGGGAGGTCATTTGACTGCAGTATTGGCGTCCATCACATGAAAATCGTGGAGATTGAATATAATGCGAAGATTCTATTGCGTTTTCTGTGAATGATTCTGTATGAACAGGCGCAGGTTCATTGGTGGGTTTTTGGTAGTATTGCCACCCTGCGGCAATCACCAACGCTATTAATAACCACTTTCTCAACGTAAACATCCTTATTTAAGCGAAGTGATAACGCTACCGTCACGGGGCGAGGCGTAATGAGGTTCAGCTCAATGCGTTTTTTATGCGGAGCGACCGCGACTGGCTTTGTTCGTAGTTTTACAAAAATGCTAAAAATAATTTATACAAGCCAATAAGTTAGCATTGGCTTTCAGGTGGTGCCAACGGTTAATGCATGAAAAAAGCGAGGCGCTCTTGTCTCGCTGGGTGTTGAGAGTCACTGGGGACATGGCGCAGTCGCTACCCCTGGTCACGACTGTGCCACGTCTCCCAACCCGTATCTCACTGGCTGCGGGGGCGCAGGATAATCACCGCCACGGATACCAGCGGCAATATCATGCAGTACCAGACATTCGATACCGCCTCTATGGGGGAAATCTTGAAATGGGAGGCAATCAATAGCCCCTGGGCGCCGTAGGGAATGAGCCCCTGGATGATGCAGGCAAAAATGTCCAGCACGCTGGCAGCCCGTTTGGGGCTGACATTGTTGTTTTGCGCCAGCTCCCGGGCAATGTCGCCGTTAATCACGATGGACACGGTATTGTTGGCCACGCAGGTATTGGTAAAGGCCACCATGCCTGCCATGCCAAGCTCGGCGGCGCGACTGGAGTTGTTGTCGCGACTTTTGGAAAATTTGCCGATCAGTTTTTCAATGCTCTGGCTGATGAAGGCCAACCCGCCTTGCTGCTGCATCATGGCGGCAAGTCCGCCCACCAGCATGGACAGCACAAAAATCTCCTGCATGTTGCCAAAGCCCCGGTAGATATCGTTGGCAAAGGCCACAGCGCCATAGTCACTGGTGGTGATGCCCACCAAGCCGGCAAACAGTATTCCCAAGGTAAGCACCACAAACACGTTCACCCCGGCCACCGCCAGAATGAGAATGCTGATATAGGGCAATACCTTGACGACATCCACTGATTGCGGCGGCACACTGGCGCTACCGTTGGAAGCCAGGGCGAACAGCACCAGGGTGATGAGCGCTGAAGGAATGGCAAAAATCAGGTTTTCACGGAATTTGTCCCGCATGTAGCAGCCTTGGGTGCGGGTGGCGGCAATGGTGGTGTCGGAGATAATCGACAGGTTATCGCCAAACAGTGCGCCGGACATCACCGCCCCTGCCATCAAGGCCAGTTCGATATTGGCCTCCTCCGCAATTCCCAGCGCGATGGGCGCCATGGCGGCAATGGTGCCCATGGAGGTGCCCATGGCGGTGGCAATAAAGGCGGCAATCACGAAAAAGCCCGGCAGTAACAGCTGTGACGGAATGAATTGCAGCCCCAGTGCCACGGTGGCATCCACGCCGCCGGTGGCCTTGGCGACTGCGGCAAAGGCGCCAGCCAGCAGATAGATAAGGCACATGGCAATGATGTTGCTGTGACCAATGCCGGCCATGAAGGTGTCAAGGGTCTGGGCGAGTTTCTGCTTGGACAGCAGCACCGCCAGAATGATGGCTGGCAGTATGGCTACCGGGCTTGGCAGTTGGTAAAACGCCATGGCCACATCTTGGGACTGAAAATACAGTCCGGCACCAATGAATAACGCCAGAAATAACAGTAACGGTAACAGCGCCAGTGCTGATGGCGCCGGTGAAGAAGGTACAGTGGGGGTTTTCGTTGTCAAAATTCTGTTCTCGGTTTTTAGCTGTCTGGCGTCACTGCGGGCAGTGAGTCGACACTGTTACATATCACATCATGCATGTGTCATGGGTATCACATCATGTATGCCACGCCATGGCTGCACGGATGCAGCAGGTGACTTGCAGCATAGGGGATCTGACTTTGCCTGTCAATTTAGACGTCTAGATGTTTTTACTTCCAAAATGGCTGCGGTGGAATTTTCCCTTTAGCGGCCATTTTTCCCAGGGGCTCATCTTTGGCCGCTGACCTGTTGCAGCACTGACATTCCCGTTGCCAATGGGTAGAATAGTGGCCAGTTGTCATGGCAGGAACGGCGTTATGCACATACATATTTTGGGAATTTGCGGGACTTTCATGGGCGGACTGGCCATTTTGGCTAGGGCGATGGGGCATAAGGTCACTGGCGCGGATAGCAACGTTTACCCGCCCATGAGTACCCAGCTGCAACAGCAGGGGATTGAGCTTATCCAGGGCTTTGACCCGGCACAACTGGCGCCGGCGCCGGACCTGGTGGTGATTGGCAATGCCATGAGTCGTGGCAATCCCTGCGTGGAAGCCGTGCTGGCCCAGGGCTTGCGTTATACCTCCGGCCCCCAGTTCCTGCATGAGCACGTATTGCCGGGGCGTTGGGTGTTGGCGGTTTCCGGCACTCATGGCAAAACTTCCACCGCCAGCATGCTGGCGTGGATCTTGGAATCCTGCGGTTATCAGCCGGGCTTTTTAATCGGCGGTGTGCCGCGAAATTTCGGGGTGTCTGCCCGCTTGGGGGATTCACCCTTTTTTGTGGTGGAGGCCGATGAATACGACAGCGCCTTTTTTGATAAGCGTTCCAAATTCGTCCACTACCAGCCACGTACCCTGGTGATTAACAATCTGGAATATGATCATGCGGACATTTTTGACAATCTGGCCGCCATCCAGAAGCAGTTTCACCACCTGCTGCGCATTGTGCCCGGTAACGGCCGGGTGATTTGGCCCAAAGACAGTGCTGCCGTGGCGCAGGTGCTGCAACAAGGCTGCTGGAGTGAGCAGGAAACTTTCAGCCATACCCCGGATGCGGGTGACTGGTACGTGGCTCCCCTTAGCGAAGACGGCCACCATATGGCGCTGTTTTTGAAAGGCGAATCCCAAGGCACGTTGCAATGGTCGTTGCTTGGGCAGCACAACATGGAAAATGCCCTGATGGCGGTGGCTGCGGCCCGCCATGTAGGGGTGAAACCGGCTGACGCCCTCAGCGCGCTGGCGGATTTCATTCCGCCCAAACGGCGACTGGAGCTGATTGGCGATATTCACGGCGTGCAGGTGCTGGATGATTTTGCCCATCACCCCACCGCCATTGCCACCACGTTGCAGGGGCTGCGGGCCCAGGTGGGGGACGGGCGCATTACCGTGATCCTGGAGCCACGCTCCAACACCATGAAAAGCGGCGTGCACAAGGCCACGCTCGCCGCCTCCATGGCCAAGGCCGATAACGCCATTTTGTATCAGGCCGACAACATCGGCTGGGACATCGCCGCGGCCATGGCCCATGCGCCCATTCCGGTTACCGTGTTGTACAGCATTGATGAGGTGGTGGCACAAGCGGTGGCAAAGGCTCAGCCGGGCGATCATATCGTGATCATGAGTAACGGCGGTTTTGGCGGCATTCACGGCAAACTGCTCAGCGCACTCAATGACCGCTTTAACGGAGAGCAGCTCGGATGAAAACCATTAGCCTGGCCTGGACCGGCGCTTCCGGCGCCCCTTACGGCATGAAATTGTTGCAGTGTTTGCTGGCGGCAGATTTTCATGTGTTTTTGATGATCTCTTCCGCGGCCAGAGTGGTACTGGCCCAGGAGATGCAGTTAAAGCTGAGCGCCGCGCCGGAAAAAGCCACAGAGCAACTGCGCGCCTTGATGCCCACGACCGGCAAATTGCAGGTATTGGGCAAGGATGAATGGTTCTCTGCACCCGCATCCGGCTCGGCGGCGCCCCGGCAGATGGTGATTTGCCCTTGCTCCACCGGCACGCTGGCGGCGGTGGCTACCGGCATGAGCAATCACCTGCTGGAGCGGGCGGCGGATGTGGTGCTCAAAGAGCGGGGGCAGTTGATTTTGGTGCCAAGGGAAACCCCTTTTAGCAGCATTCACCTGCAACACATGCTGAGCCTGACCCAGGCCGGCGCGGTTATTTTACCGGCAGCGCCGGGTTTTTATCACCATCCCCAAACGGTTCAGGATCTGGTAGACTTCGTCGTCGCCCGGATTCTGGATCATCTGGGCGTGGAACATTCACTCACGGGCCGCTGGGGCTATGATCAGCCTGTTGGCGGTGGTACTGAAGATTGAGACAAGTATGAAACACACCATCGAAATGATGATCTCTGCCGAAGAGATTGATCGCAAACTGGATGAACTCGCCACACGCATCAACGCCCATTACCAGGATACCGACAAGTTGCTGATGGTGGGGCTGCTGAAAGGCTCCGTGGTCTTTATGGCCGATTTGTGCCGTCGCATCAAGGGCCATGTGGAAATCGACTTCATGTCCGTTTCCAGTTACGGCAGCACCATGAACAGCTCCCGGGATGTGAAAATCCTCAAAGACGTGCAGTCGGACATTGCCGACCGCCACGTGTTGATTGTGGAAGACCTCATCGACTCGGGCAACACCCTTAACAAGGTGCGGGAAATGCTCAGCCTGCGGGAGCCAAAAAGCCTGGCCCTGTGCACCTTGCTGGACAAACCGGACCGCCGGGAAGTGGATGTGCCGGTGGATTTTGTTGGCTTTACCATTCCTGATGAATTCGTGGTGGGCTATGGCATCGATTATGCCGAGCAATACCGCAACTTGCCCTATATCGCCCGGGTTATCCCTCAGGAGTAATCCCCTGCGGTGATTATGGCTTAAGCTCCAACTCCCGCCATGGCGGGAGTTTTGCTTTTCCCGACAAAGGACATGATTGATGACACAAGGCGTAGCGCTGACCCTGGAAAACCTGAAAAAAACCTATAAAGGCGGGGTGGAGGCAGTAAAAGGGATTAACCTGCAGGTGCAACAGGGGGATTTTTTCGCCCTGTTGGGCCCCAATGGTGCCGGTAAATCCACCACCATTGGGATTATCTGCTCATTGGTGCATAAAACCAGTGGCCGGGTACAGGTGTTTGAGCATGACTTGGACAAGGCGCTAGAGCAGGCCAAGCTGTGTATCGGCCTGGTGCCGCAGGAATTCAATTTCAACCAGTTTGAAACCGTATTGCAGATTGTGGTCAATCAGGCCGGTTACTATGGCGTGCCGCGCGCCGAGGCCTATCTTCGGGCAGAAAAATACCTGACCCAGCTGGACTTGTGGCAAAAACGCAATGCCAAGGCGCGGGAGTTGTCTGGCGGCATGAAACGGCGGCTGATGATTGCCAGGGCATTGATGCATGAGCCCAAACTGCTGATCCTGGATGAGCCCACTGCCGGGGTGGATATTGAACTGCGCCGCTCCATGTGGGAGTTTTTGCAGCGGATCAATCAGGCCGGCGTCACCATCATTCTCACCACCCATTATCTGGAAGAGGCGGAGATGCTGTGCCGCAACATCGGCATCATCGATCAGGGCGTTCTGGTGGAGTGCACCAGCATGAAGGCGTTGCTGGCCAAACTGGATATGGAAACCTTTGTGCTGGATCTCAAGCAGCCCCAGTCCCGCTTGCCCGAATTGGCAGGGTTGCAGGCCCGCTTGCTGGACAGCAACACCCTGGAGGTGGATGTGGCCAAATCCCACAGCCTCAATCAGGTGTTTGCCGCGTTGAGTGAGCAAGGCATCGAGGTGTTGTCCATGCGCAACAAAACCAATCGGCTGGAAGAACTGTTTGTGGAACTGGTGGAGCGAGACAAGGGAGCCCATGCATGAGACACCTGTACTTTATTGCGTTTAAAAGCATTGTTATCAAGGAAATCAATCGCTTCTCCCGCATCTGGGTGCAAACCCTGCTGCCACCGGCCATTACCATGACTTTGTATTTCCTGATATTCGGCCAGCTGGTGGGCAGCCGCATCGGGCAGATGGGCGGGGTTTCCTATATGGAATTCATCGCTCCCGGGCTTATCATGATGTCGGTGATCACCAACTCCTATTCCAATGTGGCCTCATCGTTTTTCAGCGCCAAGTTTCAGCGCAATCTGGAAGAGCTGCTGGTGGCGCCCGTGCCCCATTACGTGATGATTGCCGGTTACGTGGCAGGCGGGGTGACGCGGGGATTGCTGGTGGGATTGATTGTGACGCTGGTGGCGATGTTTTTTGTGGATTTGCACCTGCAACACCCGCTACTGGTGGTGATCACCGTGTTTTTAACCTCGGTGCTGTTTGCCCTCGGCGGACTGATCAATGCGGTGTTTGCCCGTAATTTTGACGATATCAGCATTATCCCCACCTTTGTGCTGACACCGCTGACCTATTTGGGCGGGGTTTTCTACTCTCTCACCCTGTTACCGGATTTCTGGCGCGGCGTATCGGCGTTGAATCCCATCGTTTACATGATTAACGTATTCCGCTACGGCTTTTTGGGCTTTGCCGACATCAGCGTGGGATTTTCGGTATCGGTGATTGTGGGGTTCTGTCTGGGGGCGTGGGCACTGGCATATTATCTGGTGTCCCGCGGCATTGGCCTGCGTACCTGACCGGAGAGATGTTCAGGCAGCCATTGGCAAGGGTAAGGATTATTCTGCCAGTTGCTGCCGGTATTGTTGCAGGCGTACCAGTGCGTCATGATTGTGCTGTTTCAGCGCGTCATAACGCAGATTGATTTTGTGTAGTTTTTCAATGAATTCCGGCGCCTGTTGCGGCGTGTCTTCCCAATAACGCTGCCGCTCCAGTTGTTCCAAATCGCTGGTCCGCCGTATTTCCAGATATTGCTGCTCTTGCTGCAACCTTTCTATTTCACTTTTCAGCCAGCGCTGTAACTGCGCTTCTGTCAGATCTTTTTGTGCCAGCATTGCCAGCAGGGGATCATCATATTTTGTGGGTGGCGGGGTTTCGGTGGCAAGACCGTAGTGGTACTCAATCTGGTGCTGTGTGTAGTTGGCCGGGCAGGGTAGCTGGCTGAAAATCACCTCATCATTGGCGATGCATTTATAGATGAGCTTGCTGTCCCCCGCCGTGGCAATACCGCTGGCAGAAGACAATAACATGATTAAACACAGTCCCTTAGTGGATAACATTCTTGCTCTTGGCCTCCATACACAATGGTGTCAATCATGCCGTATTTTTAGCCGCAAGGCTAGTTTGCATATTTACCTGGCGTGGGGGCAATGGGAAGCGGACGCTAAAAGCGTCGTAAATGGCAGGAAAAGGACAGGATGAATCACCAGCCACAGAGGGCTGGTGATGGTACAGCTGTTAACGGTTGAAGACCAGATTATCGATGAGTCTGGCTTTGCCAAGATAGGCGGCGGCAAGGATCACCAACTCCTTGTCGGTGTCAGTCACCGGTGCCAGCGTGTGAGCATGGCGTATTTCCACATAATCGGGACGCAAGCCTGCCTGTTGCAGGGCGGTGTTGGCATGAGCCAGTGCATCCGCAATGGTATTGCCATGTTGGATGCGCTCTGCCAAATCATCCAGCGTGCGTTTCAGTGCCGGTGCCTTGGCACGCTCTTCTGCGGTGAGATAGCCGTTACGGCTGCTCAGCGCCAGCCCGGAAGGCTCACGCACGGTATCCACGCCCATCACTTCCACGGGCATGGACAGGTCTTCCACCATGGTGCGGATGATTTGCAGCTGTTGGTAATCCTTGCGGCCAAACAGGGCGATGTCGGGCTGTACGATGTTGAATAGTTTGCAGACCACTGTGGCGGCACCGCGAAAGTGCCCCGGGCGGCTGGCACCGCATAGCTGATCTGACAGCCCCGGCACTTCCACATAGGTTTGGGTGGCCAGACCGTGGGGGTAGATGATTTCCGGTGTAGGCAAAAACAACAGCTCACAGCCGGCTTCCACCAGTTTTTGCTGATCGGCTTCCAGTGTGCGCGGATAACCGTCCAGATCTTCCTGGGGGCCAAATTGCAGCGGATTCACAAAAATAGAGGCGACCACATGATCCGCCCGGCGCGTCCCTTCGGTGATCAGACAGATGTGACCCGCATGCAGATTTCCCATGGTGGGCACAAAGGCGACGCTTTCACCCTTGTTTTTCCAGGTTTTTATCCGTGCGCGGATTTCCTCTATCTTGCTGGTTGTTAACATTTACGTAAGTATCCAAAGCTGTTCAGTTGAATGTATGTTCATCAGCAGGGAACACACCCTGTTGCACTTCCTCTATATAGGCGCGAATGGCAGCGCGGATATCACCGGTTTGCTTGAGGTAATTTTTGGAAAAACGGGGAATATAACCGGTGGAAATCCCCAGCACATCGTGCATCACCAGGATCTGGGCATCGGTGTCTTTGCCGGCACCAATACCGATAACCGGGATGCTCACGGCTTCAGTGACCGCTTTGGCAAGTGCCGCCGGGATGCATTCCAGTACCAGCAGCTGGGCGCCAGCGGCTTCAAAGCCTTTGGCTTCATCCATGATCCGCTGGGCATTGTCCTGATCCCGTCCCTGCACCTTGAAACCGCCAAACACATGGACGGACTGGGGCGTGAGACCGATATGGGCACAAACAGGAATGCCACGCTCGGTGAGCATTTTAACCGTTGGCATCAGCCAGTGACCGCCTTCCATTTTGACCATGCCGGCACCGGCCTGCATCAGCTTGGCACAGTTGCCAAGCGCCTGCTCCGGCGTGGCGTAAGACATGAACGGCAAATCGGCAATCAGCAGGGTACGGCTAATGCCACGGCGCACGCAGCGGGTGTGATAACACATGTCGTCGACACTGACCGGCAGGGTGTCATCCTGGCCTTGCAGTACCATTCCCAGGGAGTCGCCCACCAGCAGTACTTCAATGCCTTCTTCGTCAAAGGCTTTGGCAAAGCTGGCATCATAAGCGGTGAGTGCGGTGAACTTTTTACCTTCCTGCTTGTATTTCAGCAGGGTAGCAGTGGTGATTTTGGACATAAGCTTATCTTCCAAACACGTATGTGAACTGAGTTATACGCCATGCATAAGCCCTCTGACAATCAAGCTCAGGCGGGTGTCAGCCGTTGTAACGAAAGACGCATGGCATCATCGATCAAATCTTTGATTAATGTACCACAGGGCAGTTGTAACTTGGGGTTAAGTTCTGCCAGCGGTACCAGCACAAATGCTCGTTCTGTGAGGCCGTAGTGAGGTACCCGCAAGCGGGGAAGGTCAATGACGGCATCGCCATAAAGTAACAGATCCAGATCCAGTGTCCGTGGCCCCCAGCGTATTTCTCGCACGCGGCCTTGTTGTTGCTCAATCTGTTGCAGGGCATCAAGCAGTGCCAAAGGCGCCAGCTGGGTGTCAAGGCAGGCGACCGCATTAACATAATCCGGTTGGGGCACATCGCCCATGGGCGTGCTGCGATAAAAGGACGACACCTGCAATTGCCCGTTATCAGCAAGCTGGCCAAGGGCGCGGCAGGCTTGGGTTAATTGCTGCTGCGGATTTTCCAGATTGGCGCCCAATGCCACATAAACCTTGGGCATGTTATTCACTGGCTCCGGCACCATCGCCATCGCTGACTTTCCGGCGGCGTGGGCGGCGGCGCTGATTGGAATTGCGATTGCGCGAAGTGCCCTGGTTGCTGCCGCTGGCCAGTTGCTTGCGCTGCTCGTCATCGGCATCCACAAACTGTTGCCACCAGCTGGCCTGCTTGGCCAGATTGCCGCCTTCCGCATTGGCGCGCATCAGCAGCAAGTCATAAGCGGCGCGGAATTTGGGGTGCTCCAGCAATTTGAAGGCCCGGCCGCCTTTTGAACGTTCAAAACGCAGTTGCAGTTGCCAGATGTCCCGGGCGGGGGTACTGAAGCGCCGGGGAATGCTGATGCTTTGGCACTGCTGTTCCAATACATCACCCATGGCGGCATAAAAGGCATCATAACGGGTGAGGCCGCTTTCCAGGGCAATGTCCTGGGCTCTGGACTGTAGCGGATACCATAGCAGCGCGGCAAAAAAGTAAGCGGGCGTAACCGGCTTGTCTTCCAGAATGCGGGCATCGGTATTGTGCATCACTTCGGTGAGCATGCGCATGGCAGGCCCTTTGGGGCTGTCCTTGAGCTGGGCTTCCACCAGTGGGAACAATGGTTCAAACAGGTGGTATTCCCGCATCAGACGCAGGTTTTGTCCCGCTTTACCGGCAAAAAACAGCTTCAGCACTTCTTCATACATGCGTGCTGCCGGAATGTCTTTGAGTAACGGTGCCAGCGGTTTGATGGGGGCTGCGGTTTGTGGGTCAATCTTCATGCCCAGCTTGCCGGCAAACCGCACCGCGCGCAGCATGCGCACCGGATCTTCCCGGTAACGGGTTTGCGGATCGCCAATCAGGCGCAAGACGCGATTTTGCAGATCGTGCACGCCACCGCCATAACTGCGGATGCTGTAGTCCTTGATGTCGTAATACAGGGCATTGACGGTAAAGTCGCGGCGTTCGGCATCCTGATCAATATCGCCATACACGTTATCGCGTAACAGGCGTCCTGCGGCGTTGGTCTTGGAGGTGGTTTCATTGCCGTCGGCGTGATGACCACGGAAGGTGGCCACTTCAATCACGTCCCGGCCAAAAACGATATGAGCCAGCCGGAAACGGCGCCCTACCAGACGGCAGTTGCGGAACAGCTTTTTAATCTCTTCCGGCGTGGCATTGGTCACCACATCAAAATCTTTCGGTTCCAGCCCCAGCAGCAGATCGCGCACGCCGCCCCCCACCAGATAGGCCTGGTAGCCGGAGTTGTGCAGGCGATACAACACCTTCAGCGCGTTGGCACTAATTTGTTTGCGGGATATGGTATGACCATCACGGGGGATGATCTCTAGGCTCAAGCCTGTGTCTGTATTGGCTTCTTCTGGAAGTTCGGCGCTTGGACTCTCGTCAAACAACTGCTTACAGAACTGTGTGATACGGCGAAAAATAGGGCACCTCTGACATCTGATCACAAAGTTTGGGAATAAAACTGGCGGCTATCATATACCAATTAACCGGGGATGAGTATATCAGTCGCTGATGAGGCGTTCCGTTTGTTTGGGGATGCGCGCCATATCAAATTGTGCCACGGCCTGGGCCAGCATGCGCTCTGACGTGTCGTCAATCACCGCCGCTTGCCCCAAAAATGCCAGTGCTTGTTGCAGTGCCAGATGGGGCCGTTTTTTATCCAGCGCCTGGGCGTGGTTTTGTTTGGACAGCTTGAACCCCTGTCGCAGGCAGGCCAGTGGCAGGTGCAAAAAGGCAGGCGTGGGCAATTGCAGTTGCCGGTACAGGCTGAGCTGACGGCAACTGGCCTCCAGCAAGTCGGCCCCGCGCACAATCTCGGTGACGCCCTGATGGGCATCATCCAGTACCACGGCCAGTTGGTAGGCGTAAAGCCCGTCACTGCGCAAAATGATGAAGTCTTCACCGGCAAAGCTTTGGCTGACATGAATGCTGCCCAGCAGTTGATCCTCAAAAGCGGCCACTTTTTGGGTGTTGTGCAATCGCACGGCGCCTTCCGTCAGCCCAAGGTGACGACAGTGGCCGTTGTAAATCCCGTGCATGTTTTGCTGAATTTCCCGGCGGCTGCACTGGCAAAAATAGGCATCGCCCTGTTGCAGCAAGCGGTCGATACACTGCTGATAGGCATCAAAACGCTGGCTTTGGTATAGCACCCGGTTATCCCAGTAAAGGCCGTAATTTTCCAGAGTGTTGCGGATATCGTCAGCGGCGCCTTCCACGGCACGGGGCGGGTCAATATCTTCAATGCGCAGCAACCATTGGCCGTGGTTGGCTTTGGCACGCAAATAACTGCCAAGGGCGGCAATCAGTGAGCCAAAGTGCAGCGGGCCGGAGGGCGAGGGAGCAAAACGTCCCACATAAGCAGGTGTTGAGCCGGAGGTGATCTTCATAACGTGAGCAGCGGTAACAGCAGCGCGGGGATTGCTCCCCGCGAAGGGCGTGGCAGGGATTAACCCGCCATCTGTTTTTCTTTGATTTCAGCGAGTGTCTTACAGTCAATGCACAAATCGGCAGTAGGACGGGCTTCCAGACGGCGGATGCCAATTTCCACGCCGCAGGATTCACAATACCCGAAATCGTCGTCTTCAATCTTTTTCAGGGTTTTTTCGATCTTCTTGATCAGTTTGCGTTCACGGTCACGGGCGCGCAATTCAAGACTGAATTCCTCTTCCTGCGCGGCTCTGTCCACCGGATCAGGGAAGTTGGCGGCTTCGTCCTGCATGTGCGTTACGGTACGATCAACTTCGTGACGCAACTGTTTACGCCAGGCTTCCAGAATGGCCTGAAAGTGAGCCAGTTGTTTGGGGTTCATGTACTCCTCACCAGGTTGTTCCTGATAAGGACTCAGACCAGCGATAGCGAGTACACCAAGTGTTTTAGTGCCTTCGGGCATAACGCATCTCCTGTTTCCATTTGCGTCATAGGGCGTTTTTGAGAACGGCCGCTATCTATAGCAGAATCTTTTTACCTAGGCAAACATTTCCAAAAATGAGTGAGCATATATTTGAATATGTCTGCTAATTTCCTTTTGAGCAAATTTTTACGTTATTTTTCCCTGTTTTCCGTCACAAAGGGTAATCGGGCATCTACCTGAAAATTCTGTGGACTCAGGGATGTGGCATATACCAGAACCTCCACTCCATGGGTTATTGCTTGCGTCAGTAAATCTGCATAATCCGGGTCTATATGCCGCGCTGCCGCGACTTTTTTTATGCCTGTGTGCTGAGCGACGAACATTAGCACTCCTCGCTGGCCTTTTTCCACTACTGTCATCAATTCCCGCAGATGTTTTTGCCCCCGCTGGGTGACTGCGTCGGGAAAATAACCACAATCGCCTTGCAGCAGGGTGGCGCTTTTCACTTCCACATAACAATCGGGTCGGTTATCGTCGCTGAGCAATATGTCAATACGACTATTTTCTTCACCATAACGCACTTCCCGGCGCAAATGGCTGTACCCCTGCAGCTCGCTAATCACGCCTCGGCGGATCCCCTCTTCTGCCAGTTCATTGGCCCGGTTGGTGTTGATGCCTATCATCTCGCCTTGAGGGTTTTGCATCAGCTCCCAGGTGCCCGGACATTTGCGTTTGGGATTGTCCGACAGGGAATACCAGACGGTTTCTCCGGGGAACTGGCAGTTGGTCATGGCGCCGGTATTCGGGCAGTGCAGGGTGATTTCCCGGCCTTCGGCCAGACGCACATCGGCCAAAAAGCGTTTATAGCGTTTTAACAGCACCGCCGGCTGTAAAGGAGGATTGAACTGCATATCCCTAATACCCCTGATTTGCCACTTTTCCAAAAATCCAGGCGCCACAGCCTAGCAGGCTTTGACGGGCGCCTCAAATATCCCCCGCAGCACGGCTTTAGCCTGCTTGAGCAATGCTATACACTGGCAGGCACAGGTACCTGACCGTACCGATTGAAACAAGGAACAATCATGGATCAAATAATGAAGGTGGTGCTGACTGATCAGCCAGCGGCTGCCGTATGGGGCAAGGCGGTACTGAGTTTTACCGGAGACGGCGCCCTTATCCACCTGGCAGATGACATGCCGTTGCGGGGGATCCAAAAAGCGGCCCGTAAGCTGCGCAATCAAGGGGTGAATAGTGTGCAACTGACAGGCCAGCTGTGGGATGCCGCGCGCCAGTGGGCTTTTCATCAGGGCTTTGTGACGGCCAAAGGCGGTCATCATATTCACTGGTGCGGCAGTGATGCCGAACAGCAAGAGCTGCAACTGCGGGCCGATTGCGGCAACTTTGCCCGGCAACTCATCAACGAAACTCCGGAAAACCTGCCGCCGGTAAAACTGGCACTGGCAGTGGCCGCCTGGTTGCAGCAACTGGGCGGTGAGCACATCAGTTACCGGATTGTTGAAGGCGAAGAGTTACTGGCACAGCAATGGGCCGGCATTTATGCCGTGGGCCGCGGCAGCGAACGGGCGCCGGCATTGCTGGAGCTGGATTACAACCCGGCCGGGCAGGATGCGCCGGTAGCGGTGGCCCTAGTGGGTAAGGGCATCACTTTTGACTCCGGTGGCTACAGCCTCAAAGCCTCCCAGGGCATGTTGGGCATGAAGGCGGATATGGGCGGTGCTGCCACCGTGGCGGCAGCGCTGGGGCTGGCCATTCAGCGTGGGCTCAACAAGCGGGTCAAACTGTTTTTGTGCTGCGCGGAAAACCTGGTCAGCGGCCATGCCTACAAGCTGGGCGATATCATCACCTATAAAAACGGCACAACGGTTGAAGTGGTCAATACCGATGCAGAAGGGCGGCTGGTGCTGGCTGATGGCCTGCAAGCCGCCACTGAAGCAGGTGCCGGGTTGATCATTGATGCCGCCACTCTGACCGGCGCTGCGGTAATGGCGGTGAGCCAGCATTACAATGCCATTTTCTCCCCGCAAAAAGCGGTATTGCAGTTGGCAGCGGAAAAAGCCGACGCCGTGGCCGAACACGTTTGGCCTTTGCCGCTGGAGCCATGGCATAAAGAGATGTGTCCGTCAGATTATGCGGATACCGCCAACAGTCGTCCGGTAAAAGGTGGCGGCGCCGGTGGAGCATCCAATGCGGCGGCGTTTTTGTGGCGTTTTGTGGGCAAGGACATCCCTTGGCTGCATATGGACTTGGCGGCTGCCTTTGAAGATGATGCCAATGCACTGTGGGCGGCAGGTGCCACCACCCACGGCATGCTGACAGTGGCAGAACTGTTGATGGATTAAGTTGTTGCCTGACCCGTGAAAAGCCGCGTTGATAGCGGCTTTTTTGTGCCTGCAATAAACTGTCAGCCGTTTGTCAGTGCCCAGAATCCCCGTTTTGCGGGCATCAGGCCAGCAGTGGCCAGCGCTGTAACACCTGATAACGAACGCCTTCGGGCTGGCTTATGGAGGCATACAGATTAAGATGACGGGGAGACAAGCACAGCGGCGCGGCACTGATGGCATCAGGGGCTGCATTAACATGGCGTAACAGCGTGACGTGGGGGCGATAGCATAACGCCTGCTTGGCCAACGCCAGTCTGGCTGACAATGCGGCGGCGGCATTGGCCAATGTGAGCAGTGGCTCCGTGGCAACGCCGGTCAGGCATAATATCCGCGGCTTTGGCCAGTGCTCCAGCGGTGTGAGGGTAAGCACAAATTCTTTAAGCGGCAATGCTGGAATTTCACGTACCAGTTGCTGGCGGATGTTGTCCGTGGTCTGCCCCAAAAAAGCCAGGGTCAGGTGCAGGTTGTCAGCCGATACTGGACGCGCCTTGGGCATTTGGGTTAAACAGCGTTGCTGCAACTGCTGTAATTGCCGGGTCTGCCGGGCGGGTACGGCAAACCCTAAGAATAACCGCTGTGCGGGCAGGTTGCTCATCCGCTGTTCCCGTTGTTCGTTGATGGGGGCATCATAAGCGTCCATAGCCGTTTTCACCAGCGTTGCGGTTAGCCAGCGCCGCGGAAACTCGGTACACTTAAGGCTTGTTTTCATCATTCTTTAAGCCCAATTTGAACGCACTTCCCATACAGGCACTGTTACCCGCATTACGCCAGGCATTGGCGTCCAACCATCAAATCATTCTGGAAGCGCCCACCGGTGCCGGCAAATCAACCGCCTTGCCTTTTGCCATGCTGGACTGGCCGGAAATCTCCGGACGGATTTTGATGCTGGAGCCCCGTCGGGTGGCGGCTCGCAGTATTGCGGCGTATCTGGCGCAGTGCCGCGGGGAAGCTTTAGGGCAGCGCATCGGTTTTCGGGTACGCGGCGAAACCCGTATCAGCAGCAATACCCGGCTGGAGATTATCACCGAGGGCATCCTCACCCGCATGATCCAGCAAGACCCCACGCTTGACGGGGTGAGCATGGTGATTTTTGATGAAATCCACGAGCGCCATCTGACCACGGATGTGGGGCTGGCACTGGCGCTGGAGGTACAGGCATCATTTCGGGAAGATCTGCATATTTTAGCCATGTCTGCCACCTTGCAGGGGTTGGCGCTCAGCAACTTGATGCCGGATGCCGTAACACTTTGCAGCGAAGGGCGCAGTTTCCCGGTGACATTGGGGTACCGGGCGGTTACCAATCAGGTGCAGGGACATGGCGCGCTGCCTACCTGGCTTAGCCATATGGGCAAAATTATTGTGAGTATGATGACAGGAAATGATGACATTGAAGGGCTGTCTGCTGCGCAGCAACAGGGGGCTTTATTGGCCTTTTTGCCGGGGCGGGCGGAAATTGAAAAACTGCAGGCCTATTTGGCCACAAGGTTGCCAAAGGATGTGCGCATCTGCCCGTTGTATGGCAATTTGCCCGCCAAACAGCAAGATGCCGCCATTGCCCCCCCTCAAGGTGGTGAGCGTAAACTGGTGCTGGCCACCAACGTGGCAGAGTCCAGCCTCACCATTGAAGGCATTACCATGGTGGTGGACAGCGGTTATCGGCGCCAGGCCAGCTTCAACGCCCGTACCGGCGTGACCCGGCTGGAGCTGAAACGCATCAGTCAGGCGTCGGCCCAGCAGCGTGCCGGCCGTGCCGGGCGTCTTTGCGCCGGTTTTTGCATGCGTTTGTGGTCACAGGAAGAACAGGGGCGTCTGGCAGCGGCTGATGAGCCGGAAATCCAATGTGGCGATTTGCTGCCGGCAGTGCTGGAAGCCGCTAACTGGGGTGTTACCTCTCTGGCACAGCTACCCTTGTTGAGTGCACCCAACGGGGCAAATGAAGCTGCCGCTTGGGCGCTGTTACAGTCGCTGGCATTGGTTGACGGACAGCACAAACTCACGGCTCACGGCCGCGCGGCTTATCCGCTGGCAACTTCGCCAAGGTTGGCTCACATGCTGCTCAAGGCTGAAGCGCTGGCCAGCGACCGGGGTGAACCCCAATTGCTGGGGCTTGCCTGTTTGCTGGTGACCTTGCTGGAAGCGCGCGGGCTTAGCGGCACAAGCTGCGACGTGCAGGAGCGCTTGCCCCATCTTTTGCAAAGCGCCGACAAACAGCAAGCCCGGCGCTGGCTCAGCCACTACCGGTTGGCCGCATCCCCCGCGGAGTATCTTAAAGGCGCCAATCAGCATGACATTGCCTGGCTGCTGGCACTGGCCTTTCCTGATCGCATTGCCAAATCCCGGGGAACCTCCGGCTTTGTGCTGGCCAATGGCACCGGTGTCACGCTGGACAGCCAAGAGGCGCTTGCCAGCGCACAGTGGCTGGTGGTGGCGGATTTCCAGGAAATGCAAGGCCGCAGCAGTGGCCGGGTGTATCTGGCGGCAAGGCTGCCTGCTGCATTGCTGGAAAAAGAGCTGGCTTGTCTTTGTCACTGGCAGAACGTGGCTGGCTGGGACGATGCCAAGGCGCGCTTTTATGCCGAACGGCAATGGCGGTTGGGGCAGTTAATCTTGAAACGGGAACCCCTGCCCACCATTGATAACGCATTAAAAAGCGAGGCATTACTGGCATTGATCCGCCAACGCGGCTTAGGCGTGCTGGACATGAATGATGGCGTAAGGCAATTGCAGTTCAGGCTGCAAATCGCCAATGCCGCTGCTCCTGAACAGTTCCCTGACAGCAGCGACAACACGCTTTTGGAAACACTGGAGCAATGGCTCTCGCCCTACCTTGACGGCATCTCCCAGCTGAAACAGCTTGCATCACTGGACATCTACCCGCTGTTGCTGAATCGTTTGTCTTGGGAGGCTCAGCAACAATTGGCGCAGTGGCTGCCCACCCGCTGGCACATGGCAACCGGTACCCATGCGCCCATTCGTTACGATGAAAATGGCCGGGCCTTGCTGAGTGTGCGCTTGCAGGAAGCATTGGGCATGTCAGACAGCCCCCGTTTATTGCGGGGCAAGCTCATCGTTACCATGGAGTTATTGTCCCCGGCGCGGCGACCGCTGGCATTAACCGCCGACTTGGCCAGTTTTTGGCACGGACCATACACCGAGGTGAAAAAAGAGATGCGTGGGCGCTATCCCAAACATTTATGGCCGGATGATCCTGCCAACACATTGCCGACCAAATACACCAAAAAAAGAGCTGCCATGAAACCCTCCTAATGCTTGTAAAGGTGCACTATACATCTGAAATCCATCATCTGTTTTGAGCAAAATAGTGATTACGGTGGCACAGTCACACTGGGATACTGCGCTATCGAATGTTGCTTGTTGTTCTTTTTATGCCTTGGCTGTACATGCCATGAGTGGCAGTGCTAATGATAAAATCAGTAATACCTTGCCTAAGGCAATGGCTCTTTTTGCCCATAAGCACTTGCCATAATAAACAACATCTAATATTTAAATTGTTAATAAATTTAATAATGGTTTTATTTTTCAAATACCAATAAGTATGAATTTTGAAAATTTAATTAAGGCAATGTTTCTTTTCTTTTTTTACTTACATAACTTGGTTATGTGATATGGATCTTGATCTGTCCAGCTGATATTTACAAAAACTTACATAGCAATATAAAGTCGTAATGGTTTTATAATCAATCCATAACTGTACATATTTTAAACATCAATACTGAATAATCAGTATATGTTTTAAAATCGTTAAAAATCATATCAGATTAAAATTTTTTATTTTTACAACTATTTTTATTGAATTTTAAAGACCCCGTTTTTGAACAACGTGAGCGTTGGAAGGTGAAACCTGATTAATTGCTATGGAAGCAATATATTCACAAAAATTTTTGCCTGAATAATTATCTAGCCATTAGGGAATTCTATGAGCGTTAACCATTATAAATTTCACCCGCCTAAGAACTTTTCAGGTGTTATTGCCAGTGCTTTGGTGTGTGGCCTGTTTCCCACCTATGCCTGTGCCGATTTCAGTGTGACATCCTCTTTGAAAGGTCTTTACGAAAGTAGAGTTTATAGTGTTGACTACAACAAAGACGGCAAACTGGATCTTGTGTTGCAAGGGACCCCAGGACGTCCTAGCGAAAATTACACATACAAAGGAGATGGTGCTGGCGGCTTCACGCTGGATAATTCAACGCTTGCTGCATACACCTATACTGGTGCGGAGTCATTGTCTTGGGGAGATATGGATAGTGACGGTGATGTGGATATGCTCGTTGCTGATTACACCAATCAAAACATAAGAATATTTCAGAATGATGTTACGTCGTTCGTTGATAATCATGTTATTAGCAATCAATACAAACATGATGGGTATGGAAACATTTTTGCAACAGATTTCGATAATAACGGTTCTTTAGATCTATTTATCTGCTCAACAGAAGATGACCCCAAAATATTCCTTAACAATGGTGATGCAACGAAATTCTCAGGCATTAATCTGAATTCTGAAACTTTAAAAATAGGAGGTTTAACCAATTTTTCTGCTGGTGATTACGATAACGATGGTGATCTGGATCTCGCAGCATTTGGATATGATGGTACTGTTGAGTATTCTTTGATTTTAAGAAATGACGGGGACCATTTTACCAAGGTCGATATCGGCATCAATAATAATATGATAGGTGATCAGTCCATTTGGCTGGATATTGACAACGATGGCGATGTGGATCTTGTCGTCCAAGATACTCACACCACAAAAATCTATCTGAATGATGATGGCAAGCTATCCTTGATGCCAGACAATGGCTTACCTTCCACTGACAAGTTATGGGCAGAAAGTTGGGCCTGGTTCGACCATGATAACGATGGCGATTTGGATGTGCTTCTGATGTCAACCAGTGGCAAAGATGCTGCTCCGGTCATTTACAATAATGACGGCACCGGCAAATTTACCGACTCCCACATTGCACTGGTAGCATATGATCAGGGAAATATTGCCCTTGGGGATTTTAACCGGGATGGCAAAACCGATTTTGTCATGACCGGGGACGGCAACCGGGGGACGCCTACCGGCCGCACGGAAATCTTCCTGAACACCACTAATAACGACAATACTGCGCCCACAACGCCCAGCCATCTCAGCTTTACACCGACCAGTGATGATGGCGGACGCCTTAGCTGGTCTGCTGCCACCGATGACAACACCCCGCAGCCGGGCCTGACCTATAACCTTGCCATTGGAACCACCCCGGATGCCCAGGATGTACTGAGTGCCGAGGCGAATTTGACTACCGGCGCGCGTTATACTGTGGAGCCCGGCAACAGTGGCTGGGGAACCTTTCATGACATCAAGGGCTTAACCAACGGCAAAACCTATTACTGGAAGGTACAAGCCGTGGATGGTGCCTATATGGCTTCCCCGTTTGCCTCCGGCTCTTTTGTGATGAGCACCAATGCCGCCCCGAAATTTGCCCATGACAACATCAGTGTCAACATGCGGGAAAACAGCGCTGCGGTTGAAATTCCCCTGGCCCAATTGGCGGCATCCGATACAGACTCAAGCGATACGCTGACCTGGTCACAAGGCGGCACCGCGCCGCAAAAAGGGACGCTTTCCATTCAAGGCAGTGCTGCCGCCGGCAATGACAAAACCCCGCAGGTGGCCACCTACACCCCCACTCCCAATGCCACGGGGGAAGACACCTTTACCATTGCCGTGAGTGACGGCAAAGAGACCGATACCCTGACCGTCTCGGTTAATATCTCTAATGTGGTCCCGCAACTGGAAGATACCACATTCACCGTGGCTGAAAATGCCTCTAATGGTACGGTGGTTGGCACCATCACCCCCACAGGGGACACCAATGGCTTGACGTTCTCCATCAACGACCACGATAAATATTTCTATGACGTGTTCGCCGTCAATCGGCAAACCGGTGAAATCACCATCTCCAATGCTGACAAGCTGGATTATGAAACCCACAAAAGCTATTTCTGCCACGTGGACGTGGATGATGAAGATACCCCGCCACTGGATGCAGCGGAAACGTCTGCCACAATCACCATTAACGTCACGGATGTGAATGATGCCCCCAGCGCGGTGGGTGGCACCGCCATGGCCACCGAAGACACCGCCTATACCCTGAGCATTGCCGATTTTAACTACCATGATGCCGATGGCGATGGCTTGGCTAACATCCGCATTGAAAGCCTGCCCAGTAATGGCAGCCTGTTACTCAATGGCAACAGGGTCTCGCCCGGCCAGGAAATTACCGCCGGCGACATCACGCGGGGAGCCTTGAAGTTCATCCCTGCCGACAACGCCCACGGCGATACCTACAGCCTGTTCTCTTTTAGCGTCAGTGACGGCACCAATTACAGTGACTTGTCCGGGACGGTCAGCATCAATGTGGCGCCCATAAATGACGCGCCCACGGTCAGTGGCGGCACCATCACGGTGCTGGAAGACAACACACAGGTACTGACACTGGCCGATATCGGCTATCAGGATGTGGACGGCGACAGTTTGGTCAAACTGCGAATTGACGGTCTGCCTACAAAAGGGCAATTGCAGTTTAACGGCCAGCCCGTAAGCCGTATGCAGGAGATTGGCGCCGCTGAGTTTGCGGCCGGCCAGCTGACGTTTACGCCGGCCAAAGATGCCAATGGTGATGATTACGACCGTTTTTATGTAAGCGCTACCGATGGCACCGAGTACAGTGCACAAGTCGCCCACATTGGGGTGAATGTGACCCCGCAAAATGATGCGCCAACCGCCACTGATGCAACCCTGACGGTGATAGAAGACACCCCGTATGCCCTGACCCTGCAAAATGTGGGATATCACGATGTGGATGAGGAGCCCTTGGCAGCCATCCGCATTGAAAGCCTGCCTGCGGCGGGAACACTCTCGTTGAACGGGCAGCCGGTCACGGCCATGCAGGAAATCGCCGCCTCGGCGCTGCAACAAGGTGAGCTGAGCTTCACCCCGGCCGACAACGCCAATGGTGATGACTATGCCCATTTCACCTTGCGCGTAACTGATGGCAGCGTCTATGCCACATCCAGCAATACGCTCCGCATCAATGTCACCGCCGTCAATGACCTGCCCACGGCCAAAGCCAGCGGCGAGGCCTTACCGGATGCCCTGCAGTTTGTGGAAGATACCCCGGCAGATTTCGATTTGAGCGGGATCCGTTTTGAAGATCCGGACAGTCTGCTTACCATCACGCTAGGGCTTTCTGCCGGCCGCTTTGACACCCCGGCAGACGGCAGTCACGTGGGTGACGGTGTCACGGTGACACAAGCAGCACCCGATACCATCGTGCTTCGCGGCAAGCCTGATGACATCAACCTTTATTTGCAAACGCCCCGGCACCTGCGTTACCTGCCAGAGCAGGACATGGCCGGCGAGGATGTAGGGCAATTGGCCATTGTGATGGATGATGGTGCCGTGGATGGCATTGTTCGTTTGGCCCCCATCGCCCTGGACATCCAGCCGCAAAATGATGCCCCCACCGCCAGTGGCAGCACCGCCGCTGCCGTGGAAGATACGGCCTACACCCTGAAACTGTCAGACTTTGGTTATCAGGATGTGGAAGGCGATAACCTGTCCAGCGTGCGCATTGACAGCTTACCCCGCAATGGGCAATTGTGGCTTGATGGCAACCTTGTGGTACAAGGACAGGAAATTACCGCCGCGGCCATCCACAGCCAGGCGTTAACCTTCATTCCCGCAGACAATGCCAATGGTACCGCCTATAGCCATTTCAGTTTCAGTGTGAATGATGGCACGGATTTCAGTGTGGGTAGCGGCACCATCAATCTTAACGTGACCGCGGTGAACGATGCCCCCACCATCACCATCGACTCCACCCTGAGCACCGATGAAGACAACCACAGCACCTTGGCTTCAGCTTCAATGACGTGGATGGCGACACGGTGGTGGCCAGCGAGAAAACCGCCCCGGCCCATGGCAGCGTGCTTATCAACGGCACCGACATCCTCTACACCCCAGTGGCGGACTATCATGGCGAGGACAGCTTTGTCATCACCTTGACTGATGGCAACGGTTTTAGCGTGGACAAAACCGTGAGCGTCAGTGTCAGCAGTGTTAACGATGTGCCCACCATCACCATCGACTCCACCCTGAGCACCGATGAAGACAACCACAGCACCTTGCGCTTCAGCTTCAATGACGTGGATGGCGACACGGTGGTGGCCAGCGAGAAAACCGCCCCGGCCCATGGCAGCGTGCTTATCAACGGCACCGACATCCTCTACACCCCGGTGGCGGACTATCATGGCGAGGACAGCTTTGTCATCACCTTGACCGATGGCAACGGTTTTAGCGTGGACAAAACCGTGAGCGTCAGTGTCAGCAGCATCAACGATGTGCCCACCATCACCATCGACTCCACCCTGAGCACCGATGAAGACAACCACAGCACCTTGAGCTTCAGCTTCAATGACGTGGATGGCGACACGGTGGTGGCCAGCGAGAAAACCGCCCCGGCCCATGGCAGCGTGCTGATCAACGGCACCGACATCCAGTACACCCCGGTGGCGGACTATCATGGCGAGGACAGTTTTGTCATCACCTTGACCGATAGCAACGGTTTTAGTGTGGACAAAACCGTGAGCGTCAGTGTCAGCAGCATCAATGATGTGCCCACCATCACCATCGACTCCACCCTGAGCACCGATGAAGACAACCACAGCACCTTGAGCTTCAGCTTCAATGACGTGGATGGCGACACGGTGGTGGCCAGCGAGAAAACCGCCCCGGCCCATGGCAGCGTGCAAATTGACGGCACCGACATCCTCTACACCCCGGTGGCGGACTATCATGGTGAGGACAGCTTTGTCATCACCTTGACCGATGGCAACGGTTTTAGTGTGGACAAAACCGTGAGCGTCAGTGTCAGCAGCATCAACGATGCCCCCGTGGCAACCGATGATAATGATTTTGCCTTTAGCGCCAATGATCAGGGCCGTTATGTTCTGGATGTGCTGGCCAATGACACCGACATTGATCAGGATGTGTTGCACTTGTTGTGGGTGACCACGGATGTGGGACAAGCCAGCATTGACGGCGCCAGCATCGTGCTGGAAACCGCCTCAATCGGTAAGGTCAACCTCAAGTACGGCATCGCCGATCCCCACGGCGCCAGCGCCATGGGACACGCCAAAGTGCAGATCACCTCGGATAATGCGTTGGCGCCTACCATTGTGGCGCCATCGCCCGTGGAAGTGGATGCCACCGCCTTGTTTACCAAAGTGGATTTGGGCGTGGCCGTGGCAGAAGACAGTCAGGGCCGGCCGTTGCCGGTATCCCTAGTGGATGGTGACACCTTCTTTGCGCCCGGGCGCCATACGGTGTACTGGCACACCCAGGATGAAAATGGCCTGGAAGCCCGCGCCAGTCAGGAAGTGATTGTGCATCCGCTGATCTCCATCAGCAAGGATGACACCACCATTGAAGGCACCACCCATACGGTGAAAGTCTTCCTGAACGGTGAAGCCCCCAGTTACCCGCTGACCATTCCGTATACCGTCAGTGGCAGCAGTGATGGTGACGATCACACCCTGACCGATGGCGAAGTGGTGATCAATGAGGGCACCGAGGGCAGCCTGAGCTTCACCCTGCAGGCCGATGATCAGATTGAAGGCACCGAAACCTTGCAGATCACGCTGGACAAACAGCTGAACCTCGGGAGTAAATCCCGATATACCCTGACGGTGTACGAAGACAACGTGGCACCGGAAGTGAGTGTGTCGGTTGCCCAGCAAGGCGAGTTGCGGCCACTGATCACCAACAACGAGCAACTGGTGACACTGACGGCAACGGTGAGCGATCCCGATGCCAATGATGACCACCAGTATCACTGGATTAACGACAATCCCCAGTTGGCCAACATCAGCCAGCAGGAGGCACAGTTTGTCTTTTCGCCGCAGGGATTAACCCCAGGCAACTATCAGCTGCAACTGGCGGTGAGCGACAGCCAAGGCGCAAGCGTCACCACCGACGTGTACTTCGAGGTGGTGGCCGAGTTAACCGTACTGGGAGATGAAGACAGCGACGGCGATTTGATCCCGGACAATCAGGAAGGCCTTGGCGACAGTGATAACGACGGCATTCTGGACTATCAGGATGCCATTGATGAATGCAACGTCATTCAGGAGCAAGCCCTGGAGTC
>NZ_JBKOUD010000016.1:0-64895 GCF_046765975.1 Shewanella mytili
CTGTCCCGTTGATGGTGACCGTGACTTCGGTATCGCTGAAGTCCACGCCTTTGGTGGCGGTATTGCCGGCCAGTGTCAGCGTCTGGGTGGTGTCGCTGCTGGCGGTGTTGCTCAGGTTGACGGTGAAAGTGTTGGCAGCGCCTTCGACCACGGTGTCACCGATAATGCTTGTTACGATAGGTGCATCCTGGGCGTCAAGAATGGTGGTGCTGGCGCTGTTGTTGGCGCTTATCTCCAGTTGTTCAAGGCTATTATCAACATCAGTAACACCACTGATGGTGACGTTTAGATTTTCGCTATTTTCATAAATACCATCGTTGATGGTATTTACTGTAAAGCTTTGCTGGCTATCTCCGCTAATGGTTACGCTTGGAGGTAAGGTATCAACATCTGCTGCAGATGCGGAACCACTCCAATCAAGAGAAACGCTAACCGAAGCACCACTAGGAAGGGTTACCGAGTTACCGCTGGCATCGACCAAAGTCACTGTAACTGTATAAGTGATTTCGCCACCTTCAGTGACACTGGATTTGTCTACGCTGATCTGGGCAAAAACTGTGTCGGTAGTGTCATTTACCAGTGTGGAAGCTGTATCACTGGTATCCAACTTTTCGTAATTGCCGCCCTGGGCATTGGTGATGCTGACGGTGAGGGTTTCACCGTCCAGATAGACATCATCTGTCGGTGCATCAACGGTGACGGTGCCGGAGGTTTGGCCGGCGGCAATGGTGATGCTGGCGCCGTTGGACAGGGTCAGTACCAGATCGGTTTGTTGTGGGGCATTGTCGACCGTGGCGGTGTAGGTAATGCTGCCGCCTTCACTCACGTCCGCCGGAGCGTCCAGGGTGACGGTGGTGGTATCGAGGGTGTCATTGACCTGGGTCGAGGCGGTGTCGCTGCTGTCCAGGTTTTCGTAATTGCCGCCCTGGGCATCGGTGATGCTGACGGTGAGGGTTTCACCGTCCAGATAGACATCATCTGTCGGTGCATCAACGGTGACGGTGCCGGAGGTTTGGCCGGCGGCAATGGTGATGCTGGCGCCGTTGGACAGGGTCAGTACCAGATCGGTTTGTTGTGGGGCATTGTCGACCGTGGCGGTGTAGGTAATGCTGCCGCCTTCACTCACGTCCGCCGGAGCGTCCAGGGTGACGGTGGTGGTATCGAGGGTGTCATTGACCGTCGTGTCGACACTGTTGCCGAGATCCAGCTCTTCATAGTTGCCGCCAGCTGATCCAGTGACATTGACCGTGAGGGTTTCACCGTCCAGATAGACATCATCCGTCGGTGCATCAACGGTGACGGTGCCGGAGGTTTGTCCGGCGGCAATGGTGATGCTGGCGCCGTTGGACAGGGTCAGTACCAGATCGGTTTGTGGGGCATTGTCGACCGACGCCGTGTAGGTAATGCTGCCGCCTTCACTCACTTCCGCCGGAGCGTCCAGGGTGACGGTGCTAGCTGGTAGTGTTAGCCTAGGTATTACCTGGATGGTATCGGGCGTGTTTGTCGTATCGGTTGTAAAGCTTGCAGTATCATAACCAGAGCTGGCCAGCACTTCAGCACCGTCACGGGAAACGGAAACATAGCCGGAGTTGCCGTTGTTGGCGAGCTCTGTACCGGCGGCGGTTTCAGGCAGGGCGGCAGTGGGATCTTCCCCGGCGGCAATCAGGGCTTGTAATTGTTGGATTTCAGCATCTGTAGCTGTGGCGGCAGTGGCAACCTCATCGGTTTGTTCCACACCATTTACCGCAATCGTGTTGCCGTCTGGCTGGATCAAATTTGCACTGGCGTTCTCATTCAGAATGAGTTCAGCCCCTTTGGGGATGAATTCACCTTCTTTTACCAAGCGCTGTTCACCGTTAATAACTACAGCAATTTGTCCATTCACATTGATGATTTGACTGTCTTGTTGGGTAATTACGGTATTCATACTATCCACTGCCCCGCTACAGGTCGTCCAAGATGGCCTGTCTGAATTGATAATGATTTGTTAGAGATGCCTATAAAGTCTAGAGCGTCTTTTTACAGCTATACAAAAATTTTAGGCGATTAGTTAAGCTGTGTCAATTTATTGACATGTAAAAAATCATTATAAAACAGGGTGATAAATAACCCTTTTATGTATTTTTTATGACGGCATTGTGGCAATGAGCGTTATAAAATTTAGTTTATAATTAGTGGGTTAAAAAAGGGGTATAAAGATTATTTCTTTTGTTGCGGGTGAAAAATGCAGCAATGCTGATTTGGCATGAAAAAACCGCCATTTGCGGCGGTTTTATGAAATTAAGGAACTAACGCATTATTTTTATAGGTTTTTGCTGGCTTGCTTGTAACTGTTTAATGCTGCCAGATTATCACCCAATTGTTCCTGTAGTCGGCCCAATGCCCGCCAATAATCAGCTTTGGGTAACAGTTTGCATAATGCTTCCCGGGCGGTTATTGCTGCAGCAATATCACGTTTATTTTCATAAATTGTGGCCATGCAGCGTTGATAGTCTGCATGTTTCTCTAATTTTGGCTGTAGTTTCTGCAGTAATGTTAATAATTCGTTATCTTCTGTTTGCCACACTTGGGCGATGGTTTCCAGAATGATGCTGGAGGCTTCCTTTCGGAGATGCTTGCTCAGTAGCTTGACGGCATTATCGTGCTGGTTGTGTTTATCCAGCCCCCTGGCGTAAGCGGCAATGTTGGCATCGGCATTTTTTTCTGCACGGCTAAGCCAGTGCCAGCATTTATTCAGCGCTTGCTCACTACTGTTTGCGGCTTGTTCAAGCAGGGCCACATTCACTTTTACCGTGAGTTGTTGCAGTGCATCATTGGCAAACACTTTGCGTTTACTGAGCGCCGGCAACAGCAATTTAAGGGACTGCCAGTCCTGTTGCAGTTGGTACAGCTCAGCTGCCAGCTTAAGAATGGGAGCTTTGCTTTTGCTGTCGGGTTTGAGGGCATCCAGTAATTGCCGTGCCTGTGTCAGCTCGCCTTGTTGCAACAAATAGCGGATTCGTGTGGTGGTCACTGCAGTTTGTGCCATTGGCAGCAAGGCGGCTTTATCAAGATAACCGTCCCGGGCCTCAATGTTGAGCTGATGCTGTGCGGCTCTGGCGGCGGCCAGATAATTGAGCGCCGGAAGCTCCCCTTGCTCGGCGCCTTTTCGCATGGCGCGTTCGGCGGTTGGCCAGTCTTCCTCTGCCAGTGCCAGCGCCCCTACCAGCGTGTGTTTCCTGGCCGCATTCCGGCGCCAGCGCTGTGGCAGGTAGCGGCTGCTTAATATCAGGTTAAACAGCCCCACCAGTAACCATTCCAGTAACTGCAGCGCGCCATAAAACACCACCAGGGCAATAATGGCAAAGGTGACGGTGGTTTCCAGTTGCCAGTCGAGGAAGGCCACATAAACGTAACCGCTTTTTCCCACGATAAAGGGGCTGATGCAAAGACCCGCAAGAATAATCAGCAGATAAACCAACGCTCGGATCATTGTTGTGCCTCCGCCATCGGCACCAGTCGTCCATAGGTCACCAGCTGTTTCAGTTGGGCGCTGGCATTAAATTGCTGCACATTGATGGGGTCAAGGGTCAAATCTGATAATGCAGCAAGGGCCTGTAACACTTCCTGGGTCTGGGCATTGTCCAGATCATAGTATTGCTGGATCCAATTACGGGCCATGGTGATGGATTGCCGGTAATTAAGGGCGTTGTACTGATAAAGTGCCAACTGGGCCTGCAGCAGTTTATTGCGGATGTTTTCTTCCAGATACCAGGACTGCTTGGGTGACAGCAACGGGGCAATATCCGTATCAATTTTGCGGATGGTGAAAAAATCCGCTGTCAGGGCTTTCCAGGTTTTAGCCAGATTGGTTTTCCAGTCGGTGACGGAGTCTGTCATTTGCTGTGCATTGTCGGTTGCCGTTTTGCTGGCGGTTAACTGGCGCAGTGGCATTTTGGACAGTTTGCTGATAACACCGTCAAGGGTGAACACCGTGCCGGCAACATCCACGTTTTTGATGTCCTGAACATTGGCAATGTCCAAAGCCAAGGCCTTGCGCAGCGGTGTTAATGACGGCTCCTGCATGGCTGCAATGCGTTCATCTGCGGCTTTTAATAGTCCGGCTGCGGTTTGTGGATCTTTTTCCAGCCAGAGTTTGCGCCCTGCGATGCGTACCAGATATTCAGCTTCTGCAGCCAACCAGTGGTTGGGATGGCGCTGGGCCAATGTGGCAATCTTCTCCTGCAATTGCTGTTGGTCTTGCTGGAGTTGCTCTAGGGTAAGTTGTTGCGTGTCATTGGTTTGGCTGGATTGCTGCAATTGCTCCGCTAAGCTGGCAATACGCGCTTTGGGGGCCTGCAAGGCTTGTTGCAATGAGGTCGCTGTCGCCGAAAGTTGTTGGGATTGCTGCTGCATTTGCCAGTACAAATAGCCACAGGCCATACTGGCAAGTAATGCCAGCATCAATGTGCACAGTAAAAGCAGGCGTAAACGTGAGCTACTGCTTTGTGGCGGTTGTGTGTTGGCATCGCCGGCATTTGGGCTGTTCGGCGGCGTTTTGTCTGTCGCGTGGCCACTGGTGGCAAAAGTGTTCTTGTCTGCTGCTGGCCCTTGGTCATCAAGGGCATCTTGACAGTCTGCTGAGGTGTTATCCGGCGCTGCCTCTGTTGCGGCGTCTCCTGCTTTCGATGGCGCTGGAGGGGTGGCTGCGGTTACTGCTTCGGGCTGTGCTATCTCTGATGCAACGGGCAAATGGGTCCCGTCCTGTGGCTTTTTGTTGTCCATAAAAACAGTCCTTGAACAATGAAGGGCAGCGATGTGTTACAGCGCCAGTGCTTTGAGCACGGCTTGGCTGTTGGCTGCTGCAGCATTGGTTACTCGGGGCAATCCCGCTGTCAGCGCCTGGCGCTCTACCCGGATACTGGGCACTATAATATGACATGCCTGCAACCAAGGAAAATACTCTTTTGGCAGCAGTGTTAACAGATTTTGCAGCACTTCACCACTGGTCAGCACAATGGTATCAATGCCAAATTCCTGCCAGCGTTGGCATAATTGCCGTGGGTCATAGGCAGGGCAGGTGCGCCGGTAGACTTCCCAATAGCTAAGTTTTGCTCCCCGTTGCCTGAGGGCCTCGCCCAAATCTTCCCGGCCGCCCTGACCGCGCACAATCAGGAGCTGTTGCTGGTTCACCGCCGCAGGTTGCAGTTCGGCCAGGGTTAATAACCCTTCGGTTTGCTGCAATGCTTTAGGGGCAGATAGTACCTTGATGCCAAGACGGGAAAGTGCGTTGCAGGTGGCTTCACCCACCGCCACATAGTGTTTATTGGCGGGCCAGGGTTTACCGATTGCCTGTTGAGCGAACTCCACCGCATTGGTACTGATAAAGATGATGATATCGGCCTGATGAAACAGGGTTTCACCCTCAGGGTTACTCAAGGGCTCCACGGCCAGCAGTGGCGTGGTCAATGAGGGGATGCCCCGCTGGCGCAGGGCATCTTCCATGGACTGGTTACGTCCCGAAGGACGGGTGAGGAGCACTCTCATGGGCGCTCAGAGTTCACCATAAACCGCATCAAGAATGGTTTTGGCGCCTTTTGACAATAGATCTTCTGCCAATGCATTTCCCAAAGCAACCGCATCTTGTTTATGGCCTTTAACTTCACCGCGGATCACCTGCGAGCCGTCGGGATTACCCACCAGCCCCCGCAGCAGCATGTCATCGCCGGTAATTTCGGCATAAGCACCAATAGGCACCTGACAACCACCTTCCAAACGGGTATTCATGGCGCGCTCCGCCAATACCCGGTGGCGGGTTTCTTTGTGCTCCAACGGTGCCAGCAGGGCTTTAACCCGGGCATCGTCGGTGCGGCATTCAATGCCTACCGCTCCCTGGCCGTTGGCGGGCAGCGAATCTGTTGCCGGAATGAAACTGGCAATACGTTCTTGCAGTTCAAGGCGGATAAGCCCCGCGGCTGCCAGAATGATGGCGTCATACTCACCGGCATCCAGTTTGCTTAGGCGCGTGCCCACATTGCCCCGCAGATCCTTGATGACGAGATCAGGACGTCGCTCCCGCAACTGACATTGGCGGCGCAGGCTGGAAGTACCCACAACCGCGCCCTGGGGCAGCTCTTCAATATGCTGGTATTTATTGGAGACAAACGCATCGCGGGGGTCTTCACGTTTACAGATGACCTCAAGGCCTAAGCCTTCAGGAAATTCCACGGGAACATCTTTCATGGAGTGCACGGCAATGTCGGCCTGTCCTGCCAGCATGGCAACTTCCAGCTCTTTTACGAACAGTCCCTTACCGCCCACTTTCGCCAATGGTGTATCAAGAATGACATCACCCTTGGTGCTCATGGGCAATAACTCAACCACCAATCCCGGATGGATTTTTTCCAACTCAGCCTTAACAAATTCAGCCTGCCACATGGCCAGCGGACTTTTACGTGTTGCAATGCGAATACAATTTTCAGACATGCCCGAATTTTTCCGTCACAGAGTGTAAATGCAGCAATGCTAACATTGCCGAAAAAATAATGGCACGCGTCATTGCTCAATCTTTGAAATCAAACTCGTTATTTATCGGCTAATTTTGTGATCAATCTCTCATTGTTTGCTCATAGTGTGAAAAGTGTTAGCATGTTGCCTCATTACGCATAGGGTTAAATAATGATCCGGATGATCGACTTCACCCAGCAAAAAGCCGAGATTGCCGAGCGTCTTAATTGTATGCGGCTGGAGCGGGCACAGGCGTTATTCCCTCCATTACACCGACAGCTTTTTACGCTGATAGCTTATTTGATGCATCACCACCATCAGTCCTTGCCCGGCTATAACGGCGAGGCGACGCCTCATGGTGTAAAAGCGTTTCGCACGGATGCCCGTCATCTGGCGGCGCTGGCACTGTTCAAATTTGAAGATGTTGAAGAAGAGCAGCCCATTGCTCCTTGCCTGGAAGGGGTGTATGCCATGGGCAGCACCGCCAGTTTCGGGCAGCATCCGAAAAGTGATGTGGACGTCTGGCTGGTTTACGACAGCAGCCTTGATGCCAAAGCCATTGCGCGTTTGCAGCAGAAAAGCCGGATGCTGACCAACTGGTTTGCCGGATTCGAGTTTGAGGTGAACTTTTACCTGGTGCATCCCACCCAATTTAGCCGCGATTATCACGAGCGCATTCAAAACGAATGGGAAGTGCTGGGGCAGGAACACAGCGGCAGCGCGCAACACTGGCTGTTGCTGGAAGAATTTTATCGTAGCCACATTCGTCTGGCCGGTAAACCCGTTGCTTGGTGGCCGGGCGCAAAAGCGGATGAACGGCACCTGTTTTTTGGGGATGTGCACCAGCTGCCGGCAAACGAATATTTCGGGGCATCACTGTGGCAACTATACAAAGGGCTGGAAAAACCCCACAAGGCCTTGCTGAAGGTGTTGCTGCTGGAAGCCTACGCCAGCAATTATCCCGGCAGTTGCCTGATTACCGATGCCATTTGGGACAAGAGTCTGGCAGGCGATTTTTCCATTGCCAATGATCCTTATCTGTTGCTGTATCAGGTGATTGAACGCTACCTCAAGCGGATTGGGGACACCCGGCGGCTGGAAATCGCCCGGCGTTGCCTGTATCTGAAATGCGGCATCCAGCTTAGCAACCCCCAGCAAGCGCAGGACTGGCGTTATGCCCAGCTGCGCAAAATGGTGCTGGACTGGGAGTGGCCCTACAGCCTGGTACTGACACTGGATCACTGCGAGCAGTGGCATAGTGGCGAGCTGCAGTGGTTTAACGCCCAGCTTAATGAGCTGATGCTGGTGAGTTATCAGACTTTGCTGCGCTTTGCCTCCACCCATAGCTTGAGCGAACATTTCAAAATAGAAGACCTGGGGCTGCTGACCCGTAAACTGCATACCTATTTCAGTGACAACGAGCAGCAAATTCTGTTATTGAACCCGTTGTGGAGCCGCAGTCTGGCGGAAAACCATTTAACGGTGATCCGCAGTAGCACTGACGCCAAAAGCTATTTGTACCGTTTGCCGCCAGAGCCCAAACAGTTTTTGGGTGAAGTGGCCATTTACCAGACCATCAATACCGCTGCCGTGATTGCCTGGGCATGCCTCAACGGCGTGTGTGATCATCATACCCGTTGGCATGAATACGGCCGCAGCCGGGCCCGTGGGCGGCGTTTGCGCCGCGTGGCCAGACGCCTGCTGCCCCATTTGGCAAACCGCCATTGGCGGGTGTCCAAAATGGACTTATGCCAACCATGGCATTACCGCAAGTTGTTGTTATTGCTCAACATGGATCAAGACCCCACCGCCGACTGGCTGGGGCAGGGCATTATGCTGGACTTGCTGGACAGCAACCTGTTGTCGGTAGGGCAGCAGCAACGGTGCTTGTTGGGCAGCATTCATCTTATCAGCCTTAACTCCTGGGGCGAGTGGCACTGCCACGGTTTTCACGGCGAGCAGGCATTGCTGGAGCTGGTGAGCCATGTGGCGCCGGGGCTGAAACGCAGTCTGGGTAAGGTGGAGCTGGATGTGGTCAGCGCTTCAAAAAAAATCCGCCCCCAACTGGAGCATGGCCTGCGCCGGATACTGAAACAGATTTATCACCTCATTCGGGATGCCCGGGACGGCAGAACCCTGGTGCAGCCGTTGCAATTGCGAGACAAACGCTACGGCCTGTTTTTTGATGCCAAAGGCATGAGTTACCGGGATTTGTCTGATGTCACCTCCCTGTACCAGCAGCTGGTGCGCGGCGAATTGCAGCCATTGGCAGACAGCGCCATTGAGGATAAAACCAAACGGGTGGCCGTGCCTCAGGTGATCCGGGATTTTGCCGTCAAGGGCATACTGCAGTATTTCTTGCGACACCGGGATAACTCGCTGGACGTGTTTGTGCTGGATGAGGCCAATCAACTGGGACACTACGTGCAATCCAATGTGGATGTCAGTGAACTGGTCTCCCAGCTTACCCGTCATTATGCCTTTGGCACCATCCAGAACATGCGCGACCGTTTTAATTTCCCGCAGTTTTTCATGTTGCAGGATGAAGAACACAATATTGTGGCGGTGCCTTTCGGGGTGGCGTCAGAGCATGATCAGTCAGAATTTTAAGTGCTTGTCTGGGGGAGATATACGCCCCTACGTCGAGGGGCGTGTGGGCTGATGCTCAATTAGAACGACAGTTGCAAGCCACTTTGCTGGGCGATGGCCGTTTGCACGAAAGGCAAAAATTCATTGTTGTTGCGTCCATCCAGCCATTGGCCATTCACATAACCGAAGTGATATCCGCCGGTGGGGGTTGCCAGCCAGATTTCATGCAACGGTTCCTGTTTGTTAATCACAATCTTGGAGCCGTCGGCGAATTCCAGCTGCAACACATTGCCACTGGCATCAATATCCACGTCCGCATCTGCATTATCAATGGCGTCTTCCACTGCGGTTTCGATTATATCGAACATATTATCAACCAACTGGTGATATTCGGTGTCTGTCATGGCCATGCAATTTCTGTCCTTTGCTTTCATTAAGATGAATGCGATTATAAGACCATTGTAAATCTCCTGCACAGATGTTGATGGAAATGAAACTGCTTATTGCCCTGACCCTTACAGGCCTGTTGCTGACCGCTTGCGGTCAAAAAGGCCCGTTATACAAAAGCCCAGCGCCCACAGCCAATCAGGCACAAGCGGTGCAACCGGCACCTGTACCACCGTCACCACAGTCAAAGTGAGGCCCCATGGATTATTTTAATTTCCGCGACAAGCATCTGTTTGCCGAAGATTGCAGTGTGGCCGAATTGGCAACTCAGTACGGTACGCCGCTGTACATCTATTCCAGAGCCACGCTGGAGCGCCACTGGCACGCCTTTGACTCCGCCGTTGCCGAGCATCCCCACCTTATCTGTTATGCGGTAAAGGCCAATGCCAACCTGGCGGTGCTGAATGTGCTGGCGCGCCTTGGCAGCGGGTTTGACATTGTGTCCGGCGGCGAGCTGGCGCGGGTTGTGGCCGCCGGTGGCGATCCGGCAAAAGTGGTTTTTTCCGGGGTGGGGAAAACCGCTGCTGAAATGAAAATGGCACTGGAGCTGGGCATTTATTGCTTTAATGTGGAATCCCTGGCAGAGCTGGAGCAACTCAATGACGTGGCAGCGGCACTGAACACCCAGGCGCCGGTATCGTTGCGGATAAATCCGGATGTGGATGCCGGCACCCATCCTTACATCTCGACCGGATTGAAAGAAAACAAGTTCGGCATTGCCATGAGTGATGCCGATGCCGCCTTTGCCCGCGCCATGGAACTGCCTTATTTGCAGGTAAAAGGGGTGGATTGCCATATCGGTTCGCAACTGACGGAGCTGCAACCGTTTTTGGATGCCATGGATAGGGTGCTGGCGTTAATTGAGCGCTTGGCCACCAAAGGCATTGTTATCCGCCACCTGGATGTGGGCGGCGGCCTTGGGGTGACCTATGATGCGGAAAACCCGCCCATGCCCAATGTGTACGCAGCCGCCCTGATGGAAAAACTGCAGGGGCGCGATTTGCAGCTGATTTTTGAACCCGGGCGCGCCATTGCCGCCAATGCGGGTATTTTTGTCACCGAAGTTTTGTACCTCAAGGAAAATGCAGGCAAGCATTTTGCCATTGTCGATGGTGCCATGAATGACTTGATCCGCCCGTCGCTCTATGGCGCCTGGCAAAAAATCATTCCGGTACGCCAGTATCGCAGCGAACCGCAAGTGTATGACGTGGTTGGGCCGGTATGCGAAACCGGTGACTTTTTGGGGAAATCCCGGGAGTTGTCCATTCGCCCAGGGGATTTGCTGGCGGTGCGCTCCAGTGGCGCTTACGGTTTCGTGATGTCATCCAACTACAATACCCGCCCGCGGGCGGCCGAGATTATGGTGGACGGTGACAACCATTATGTTGTGCGTGAACGCGAAAATCTGCCACAACTGTGGCAAGGCGAACACCTGCTGCCGTAAACTAGCCCCAGTACCCTTTTGCGCCAGTGGCGACAAGGAGCAAGATTGATTCAGTTCACCAAAATGCATGGTCTGGGCAATGACTTCATGGTTGTGGATGGCGTCACCCAGAACGTGTTCTTTTCTCCGGAGCAGATCCGGCGCTTGGCCGACCGTAACTTCGGGGTAGGCTTTGATCAGCTGCTGCTGGTTGAGCCCCCTTATGATCCGGATCTGGACTTTCATTACCGCATTTTTAATGCGGATGGCAGTGAAGTGGAACAATGCGGCAACGGTGCCCGTTGTTTTGCCCGGTTTGTACGTAATAAAGGCTTGACCACCAAACAGAAAATCCGTGTCAGCACCTCGGCCGGGAAAATGACCCTGCGCCTGGAGCGTGACGGCAGCGTAACGGTCAACATGGGGGTGCCGATTACCGATCCCGGCCGGATCCCGTTTAAGGCCAAAAAAGCGGAAAAGACCTATTTGATACAGGCCGACAGCCAGACTTTTTTATGCGGCGCCATCTCCATGGGCAATCCCCATTGCGTGATTGAAGTGGAAGATGTGGCCACCACGGACGTGCATCAGTTAGGTGCTATGCTCACTAAACATGAACGTTTTCCCAAAGGGGTCAATGTGGGGTTCATGCAGGTGGTCAATGCCGGTTACATCAAGTTGCGGGTGTATGAACGCGGGGCGGCGGAAACCCTTGCCTGTGGCAGTGGCGCGTGCGCTGCCGTTGCCGTGGGGCAGTTGCAGGGAAAACTGGGTAAAACCGTGCGGGTGGATCTTCCCGGTGGCACGCTGACCATCAACTGGGACGGGGAAGGCAAGCCATTATGGATGACCGGCCCGGCAGAGCAGGTGTACGACGGACAAATACAGTTATGACCGAAACAGTCACCATGAAGACAGACATGCAAAAAACGATGGATGCACCTTTTGACGAAGCTGTGATAAGAGAATACCTGGCCGATAATCCGGATTTTTTTGAACGTTATCCGGAGTTGTTACTTACCCTGGCCATGCCTCACGGCGAGCGGGGCACCGTCTCGTTGGTGGAAAAACGCCAGGAGTTGTTGCGCCACCGGGTGCATCAGCTGGAAGAGGAGATCACCTCGCTGATGTCCATGGCCAGCCGCAATGAGCAGATTTACCGTTTCAATACCCAGTTGTGCCGCAAATTACTCGATTGTGAGGATATCGGCGAACTGCGCCAAGTGCTCACCAGTGAGCTCAAACAGGCATTTCAGTTCAGCCATGTACGCCTGATAACCGTGCACGATATTGACTCGGAGCTGTCGGCCATTTGGCATAAGCGGCTGAAACAGGGGTATTACTTCGGGCGTTTGACCCATCAGGAATCCCACCGCCTGTTTGGCGCTGATGTGGGCTCGGTGTCTCTGGCTCGGCTGTCAGAAGACAATGGCCAGGTGATTTTTGCCATGGCCAGCGAGGATGTCACCCATTTCCATCCGGAGATGGACAGCATGTTACTGGAGCAGGTGCGGCAATTACTGGATCACCTGTTGCCTAAGCTGTAGCCATGAATGCCCTAAGCGCCTCCCACTGGGTAAGCGCGTTTGCACGGTTTTTAAGTGCCGAACGCCAGCTCTCGCCCTATACCGTGCGCAATTACCTCACCGAATTGCGCCGTATTGCCAGCTTGTTGCCGGAGGTAAGCCGCTGGGAGGAGGTGCAGTACAATCAGCTGCAGGGGGCTTTGGCAAAACTGCACCGGCGTGGGCTCAGTCCCCGCAGTCTGTCGCTGAGCCTGTCGGCACAAAAGCAGTTTTTCAACTTCCTGTTGCGTGAAGATGCCATTCACAGTAACCCGGCCAAGCTGTTATCCGCCCCCAAGCAAGCCAAACCCCTGCCTAAAAACATGGACACTGACAGTGTCAGCCATCTGCTGGAGATTGAGGTGACCGATGCCATCAGTGCCCGGGATAAAGCCATAATGGAGCTGTTTTACTCCAGCGGCTTGCGCTTGGCGGAGTTGGCAGCGCTGGATTTGGAGCATCTGGATTTATGCCAGGCGCAAGTGCGGGTGCTGGGCAAGGGGGCCAAGGAGCGGTTGCTGCCCGTAGGTTCCGTAGCCATTGCCGCCATTAAGGTATGGCTTGATTACCGGCAGCAGATTGCCTGTGAAGATAATGCTTTGTTTGTCAGCGCCAAAGGTCGGCGGCTGGCCCACCGCAGCATCCAGGCGCGTTTGGCCTATTGGGGGCAGCAACAGGTGATTGCCGGACGGGTGCATCCCCACAAGCTGCGCCACTCATTTGCCACCCACATGCTGGAATCCAGTGGCGACTTGCGGGCCGTACAGGAACTTTTGGGACATGCCAATCTGGCCACCACGCAAATCTATACCAGTCTGGATTTTCAGCATCTGGCCCAGGTGTACGACCGTGCCCATCCCCATGCCAAAAAAGACAAATAACCGGGACATGTGATGCAAAGTTTTATGCGGTTGGCACCGTTTCAAGCCATCAGTTTTGATCTTGATGACACCCTTTACAACAACAAGCCCATCATGGCAGCAGCGGAAGATGCCCTGTTGGCGTGGCTGGCCGAGCATTATCCGTTAGCGGCCAACTGGTCACGGGATGACTGGCGTCAGCTCAAAAAGCAGGTATTGAGTGCGCAGCCCCAGCTGGTGCATGACACCTCCGCCACCCGGCTGGCGGTGTTGCAACATGGGCTGGGGGTGCTGGGGTATTCCGCCCGCCTGGCCGCTGAAGGCGCTGAAGCCGGATTGGGTTATTTTGCCTCACAGCGCAGTCACTTTCGGGTGGCGGACGGTGTGTTGGCATTGTTGGCACAATTGGCCGAGCGCTGGCCGCTCATCGGCATTACCAACGGCAATGTGAATGAGCAGGCCATCGGGCTTGGGGATGTTTTGGCGGTTGTGCTGCATCCGGGCAATGGCATCAGGATGAAGCCTTATCCGGATCTGTTTGCTTTGGCTGCTCAGCGCTTGGCCATTGCACCATCCCAGTTGTTGCATGTGGGCGATCACCCGCTGACCGATGTGCAGGGCGCCCGCCTTGCCGGTTGTCAGGCGGTTTGGCTTAACCCCGGTTATGGGCGAACCACGCCCAAACACAGTGGCCCGCTGTTACCCCATTTGCAAATATCGGCCATCACGCAACTGCAGCAACTGTTATAGGGGCATGCCGCCCCTGCCGGGTGCGCAAACCATGACCCAGCGTTGATTTTTAAGCAATGCCTCAGCTTTGGTTATCATTTGTGTAACAAATACTTTATCATTACGTTACATGTGCAGTAGTGATATTGGTGCTGAGGTCGAGATTGCCTTCCTTTGTTTACCGTGTGGTTCTGTTGCTGATGTTGAGCATCAGCTTTCCTGTTGTTGCCAAGGCCATGGGGGGGAGTGATGGCTTCAGTTATGGTTTGCAACATTCCTTTCAGGGCATTGACCACATATTGATAGCGTTTAGTGTCGGCCTGTTCTGCACCTTGCTGGAGCGCGGTTTTTTTTGCCTTATCCCTACCGCTTTTCTATTTTTCATGAGCCTTGGTGGTGTGGTTGGCGTGCTGGATGTACCGTTTTTCAGTGGCGATCTGGTGCTGGCCTTTGGGGTGTTGGCCTTGGGCGGCATCATTGCCCTGAACCGGAAAATGCCCGTGTCATTTGCCATGGCCATCGTGGGGATTTTCGCGCTGTTTTACGGCCATGAACACGGCAGGATGATGCCGGAGGGGGCGCTGCCGTTTGCCTATTTGGCCGGGTTGTTTGCCGGTGCGCTGATTTTGCAGTCGCTGGGCATTTTCACCGGCCGGTTGCTTATCGGCATTGACCGCAGCAAGCGCCTGCTTCAGAGTGGCGGCTGGCTCATCGCCCTGTTTGGCGGTTATCTGGTGTTGGGGTTTTCTGCCTGACAGCCACGCGGCCATGAAATCCCGGATGCTCCATCCCGCCTTGATTCATGATCCCGTCAATGCTGTTGCTTGACGCCGTATTCAGTTCATACCCATTGGATTGTAACCTTGTGCCGTTACCCCCTCGCTGGCATTTGACTCCCCATCTCATCGCGATAGCCGCCAGTGCTCAGCAAATGCCTGACAACCGGGAAAACATTATTTTAGCCATTCCTTAATTGCAACTCATGCGCGTTATTTGCATTTCATTCCTGCCTGATTACCGCTCATTTTATCTTTCATCCTGACTATTGTTCATGCCCGCCAGACGGGTTTTATTAGGGTTGTACCCAATGAATTTCAATGAATGATGTCCGGTTGCGAGGTGTATGTTATGAGCGCTAATCAAACGATTTCCCTGGCAAACTATTCCTGCCAACAGCCGCAGATGGTATCGGTTGCCCGGCTTAGAATACTCACATTAATCGGCACTGTGATTGCGCAGTTTGCCCTGGGCTCGGTGTATACCTGGAGCCTGTTTAACGCCGGGCTTGCCGATAAGCTGAATGTGCCGGTGGACAATGTGGCGTTTTCATTCGGGATCTTGAGTTTGTCCCTGGCGCTGGCATCTTCCATTTCAGGCAAAATGCAGGAACGTTTCGGGGTGACCAAAGTCACCGTTGCCGCCGGTTTGATGATGGGGCTGGGATTGCTGCTCACCGCACAGGCCAGCAGTGTGGCGATGCTGTACCTGTGCGCCGGGCTGTTGCTGGGGTTTGCCGATGGCACCGGGTATTTGCTGACCCTGTCCAACTGCGTGCGCTGGTTTCCGGAGCGCAAAGGCGCCATCTCCGCACTGTCCATCGGGGCTTACGGCTTGGGCAGTTTGGGTTTCAAATACATTAATTTGGCGTTGCTGGAACATGCAGGGCTGAATTCCACCTTTTTGTTCTGGGGCGCCATTGCCACCGTGATGGTGGTTGGCGGCGGCTTGTTGATGACCGATGCCCCGCAACAAAGCGCCAATGGCCAGCAGCAATCCAATGACTTTACCCTGGCGCAAGCGGTGGCCCGCCCGCAGTTCTGGATGCTGGCGCTGATTTTCCTCACCGTGTGCATGAGCGGCTTGTATGTGATTGGCGTGGCAAAAGACATTGGTGAGCAGTATGCCGGGTTGTCGTTCTCGATTGCCGCCAATGCGGTTGCCGTTATCGCCATGGCCAATCTGGCTGGGCGGTTGGTGTTGGGCGTATTGTCCGACAAAATGCCCTGCATTCGCGTGGTGTCGCTGGCGCTGTTATCCAGCCTTGCAGGCATGGCCATTTTGCTGCTGACCGAAATGAACATGGTGAATTTTTATCTGGCACTGGGATGCATCGCCTTCAGTTTTGGCGGCACCATTACCGTTTACCCTTCACTGGTGAGTGACTTCTTCGGACTGAACAATCTCACCAAGAACTATGGCGCCATCTATCTTGGCTTTGGCATCGGCAGTCTGTGCGGCTCCCTGATTGCCGCCGCCCTTGGCAGCTTTAGTGCCACGTTCAGTGTGATCCTCGGTTTGCTCATGTTGTCGTTGTTGCTGTCGCTGGTGATTAAAACTCCTGCCCGTACTGCCTCTCGGGCATAACCCACATTTTCACTCGCAGGCACTTTTGGCCCCATCTATGATGGGGTCTTTTTTATCTTCCTTAGCTGCTAAACAGCCATACTCGGATTGCCGTTTACCGGGCAAGTAATTGCACGTATCCTGATGTTGAGTGAGCACTAAATGCAAGGCCAAGAAAGTGTTTGGCATTTACGGTGGCCTATTGACGTTTTACGGTATTGTTGGCTATCCCTAGATAGGGGGTTACATTTCAAGGAGCAATAGTGCGTAGGTCATTAATATTTATATTGTGTCTTTTACCGACTGCGGCTTACGCAAATGTTGTTTGGCCGGCACTTTATTTGGAAACACGGCTTTTTTCGTGGTGGGCAATTGGTCTCGGTCTGTTGGTTGAGTTTTTCTTTGTAAAATGGCTTTTTACTTTCCCAACAAAAAAAGCGGTCATAGCGACCACATCAGCAAATGCTGTTTCTGCTATTGCAGGTATAGTGTTAATACCTTTGGCAGGCATAGTCTGGGAGCTATTCCCAGGCTCAGTCATAAACTGGACTTTTAGCTGGGGCACATTTAATCCAATTACATGGGGTGCCACCTTCGTTCTTGGCTTCCTGGTTAATGGGTTACTTGAGGGCGCTGTCTATAAGAAGTGGTTTTTTTCTGAGTTCAGGTTTAAAAGTAAAGCATTTCTCTGGCTGCTAGTGGCTAATTCCCTGAGCGTGGGCGCAGCATTCATTAGTCTTTGGTTAAAACCCGTGCAGTTATGAAAAATAACCAGGTCAAGCCGCGCGCCTATTTGCAGCATTGCTTTTGGCTTTATTAAGCATTGCTGTCTATGGGCAATGTTATGTGTTCAATATTACCAAGGAATACCGATTTTGCGAGAAACACTCTGCTGCGGATAACAAGGTTTGGCATGTCTCCGTCTTACATTGCGGCTTCGTCTTAATTGCAACAATACTGTCAGTATTGGTTTTTATAACGTTTAGCCGCCTGCATTTTTGCCTGCGATTTTACAGCCTCATGAGCTCGCGAAACTCGCGAATGCGGCTGCGGCTGACGGGTAATTGCTGCTCTATGCCCTCAAGTTTCACCAGATAGGTACTGTTATACCAAGGGATGATCTCCTGGATTTTTGACAGGTTGATGCAGTAGGAGCGATGGCAGCGAAAAAACTGCGCGTCGGGCAGTTTTTCGATGAATTCACTGATGGTCAATGGCACCACAAATTCGTCATCGGCGGTAAACACCCGGGTTTGTTTTTCGGCGGCGGCCATATAGTAGATGGCGCTGATGCTGGTGACGCAAATGCGCTCCCCCTTGTACAGGTTAACCGTATTGCTTAACGGGGTGTTGGCGGTGGACGGCGGGGATGCGGGGGCAGCAGGCGTACTGGTTTTTGTGGTGGCTTCCAGTTTTTGCAGCACGCCCTGGATACGGCTTTCGTTAAAGGGTTTGAGAATGTAATCAAACGCTTCGATTTCAAAGGCCTCGGCGGCAAAGTCCTTGTAGGCGGTGGTAAAGACGATATGGGGCTTTTTGGCAAACTGATGAATGTTGCGGGCCAGTAACATGCCGTCAATGGAGGGCACGTTGATGTCTAAAAAGGCCACATCCACTTGCTGTTGCTGCAGGTATTTAAAGGCATCCAGCCCGTCCTGAAAGGTTGCCACCACCTGTAACTGGCTGTGTTTTTCAATGATATACAGCAGTTCTTCCAGCGCCAGGGGTTCGTCTTCCACAATAATTGCTTTCATTTTGGTGTCACCATTAACGGGTAATCATAAAAGAAACTTCAGTGCCGGGTTCGCAGCGGCGGATGTTCAGTCCTTTGCCGTACAGCAGTTTTACCCGTTCATGCACATTCATCAGGCCGATATGGTTGCTGGGCACCTGGCCGTTATACAGGCCATCAATAACGGACTCGTCAATGCCTTTTCCGGTGTCGTGCACGGTCACTTGCACCTGCCGGGGGCGTTGTTTAATGGCAATGGTCACCACGCCATTGCCGCGGATGGGCTGAATGCCATGCAAAATGGCATTTTCCACCAGGGGCTGCAACAGCAGGGCCGGTACTTTTACATGCACATCGTCCACATCAAATATCACCGTGAGTTTCTGGCCAAAGCGGGCTTTTTCAATGGCCACGTAATCGCGTACCTGTATCAGCTCTTCCTGAATGTCAATCAGCTCCTCATTGCGTTTGAGGTTGTAGCGCAAAAAATCTGCCAGATTTGAAATGAGCTGACGGGCTTCGTCCGGGCGCAGGCGGATCAAGGAGGAGATGGCGTTGAGGCTGTTGAACAAAAAGTGGGGATTGATTTTGTTTTGCAGGGCTGAAAATTCCGCCTTGGCCGCCATCTGCTTGAGCTGGTCGCTGCGGGCGGCTTCAATCTGGGTGGAGATCACGTGGGCCAAACCGATGGCCATCTCTTTCAGGGAGTCGGTAATGCGCCCTTCGTGGCAATAGTAGATTTTCAAGGTGCCGGTGACTTGATTGTTTTCGGTCAGCGGCACAATCATCAGCGAATGGAAATCCGCATAATCAATGCCGTTGTTGATGATTAGCCGGCCACTGTCCACGGCGCGGCGGGTAACGCTGCTCATGCCGTGATAGTGTTGCCAGTAATCGGCTTCTGCATGGCCCACATAGGCCAGTACGTTATCGGTATCGGTAATGGCTACCGCATCAGCATTGATGTGCTCGCGTATGATGCGGCATACGCTGTGCAGGCCGCTGTGGTTGTTTTCCCGGAAAAACGGCAAGGTGCGGCTGGCAATGTCCAGTGCCAACTTGGCGTGCTGACCGGCAATGCGTTCTTTTTCATCATCAAGATTCTGTACCAGCTGCACAATCAGGCCAATGCAGATGGTGCCGCAAATCATCGGGAAGGCGATGGCCTTGACAATGTTCCAGCCCTGGGCGATGTCAGGCGCCAGCAGCACAATCAGCAGCATGGTCAGGCCTTCGCACAACATGCCGCCAATAATGCCCCAAAACCACAGGTTTTCCCGTTTACAGCGAAAATACATCCAGGTGGACAAAACCCCGGCGGTAATGCTGGTGATAAGGCAGGGAATGGATGTGGGGCCGTCAATGTCAATCAGGTAACGGTGAATGCCGGCCACAATGCCCGCGGGGATCCCGACCGCTGGGCCAAACAGCAGACCGCCGGCAATAATGGCGATAATGCGCACGTTCACCAGCGAGCCGGCCACATGAATGCCGGTATAGGTACTGAACACGGCAAAACAGATAAAGAGCAGGGAAACCAGCCCCAACTCCCAGGGATGGCGGTCTTTTTTCTGGAAAATCTGCTGAAAACGCTGGCTGCGGGTGAGTAAAAACAGCGCCATTAACATCAGTGCCGCCCGCTCAAGCACCGCCAGCAACATCATCAACTGCTCAGAATACATCACGTCTCCCTTTGTCCTGAGTCAACCACCCCGGGGCCGTTGGGTAGGGACGGCTTGTCTCAGTGATGGGGCGTTAGATTAACATGTGCTGACATACAAAAACATGGCGGCAAGGCGGGCGCTGGCGGCAACGGGCATATTTTCCCCGGCAATTTCATCAGCAGTGATTCAGGTCGTGTTTTTTGTGGAAAACATGGCTGAAAAGCCCATAACGACTTGCTAACATAGCGCCTCTTGCCCCCTACTGAAATGATCTGTTGATGGACGCACTGTTTCTGCACTTTGTCACGGCCTTCATGGCGTTTTTCGCCATTATGAATCCCATTGCCAATACCCCGGTGTTCCTCGGGTTAACCGAAGGCGTCAGTTCGGTGCATCGGGTGGAAATCGCCCAGCGGGCGGTGATCCAGTCGTTCATTATCGTGCTGGCCTTTGCAGTGGCGGGCAAAATGATTTTCGGCCTTTTCGGCCTTAACATGGATGCGTTTCGCATTACCGGGGGTTGTCTGGTTTTTCTGATTGGCATCAACATGTTGCAGGGGCGGCATTCGCGGATGCATTATCCTCACAGTCTGGATAATGCCATTCCCAACGATGCCAGCGAAGACGACCCGGCCACTTTCCCGCTGGCCATGCCCATGCTGGCAGGGCCCGGCACCATCACCACTGCCATGAACCTGTCGGCAGACGGCGGGCTGGTGAATATCAGCTTCATCATCCTGGCCTTTGGCCTTTTGTGCCTGATCACCTATCTGCTGTTTATTTTTGGCGAGCGCTTTATCCGGTACATTGGCCGGGCGGCCATGGGAGTCATCACCCGGTTGATGGGGCTGATTGTGGCGGTGATTGGTACCGGCATGGTGATTGAAGGCATTAAAAACGCCTTTGCGCTGGGGGTTAACGGCTAATCGTCCCGGGGCGGGCGCCCACGAAAGTGGTCCATGGTATGGTAAATGCCCAGCCACTGGCCCACCACCACATCAAACCAGGCTTGGGGCAGCAATCCCTGAAACAGCGGCAAGAAGTGGAGCAGGCGCGGCATTTTCAGCAGGGTTTTATCCTGCTTCACCGCCTTTACGATACGCATTGCCACATATTCAGGTTTGAGAATGGGCAGCAGCCTTGATTGCACCCCGGCGAACATGCCGGTACTGATATAGTAAGGCATGACAGTGGTCACCTTGATCCCGGGCTGCTGAGACTGCAGTTCCAGTCTCAGGGAGTCTGACCAACCCGTGGTGGCCCATTTGCTGGCGCAGTAAACCGACATGCCAGGATTGGCCACCAGTGAGGCTGCCGAGGAAACATTGACAATGTGCCCATGGCCTTGGCGGCACATGTGCGGCAGCAGCTCGCGGCATAACTGCATGGGGGCCAGGGTGTTCACCGCCATGGTGCGGTTGATGTCCGCTGCGGTGTGCTCGGTAAACTGTTTGCCCACAATTATGCCGGCATTGTTAACCAGAATATCCACCTCGATTCCGGCTTCCTGCATCTGTTGCAGTATGGCCATCACTTGCGTTGGCTGGGTAATATCCAGCTGCCAGCCGTAAATCCGCGCTTGACCAACCCCTTTTTGCAAGCTGTTGAGCGCCTGTTGCAGCGCGGCGTTATTCATGTCCCACAGCACCACCTTGGCAGCGCCTTCCCGGGCAAAATGCTGCGCCATCAGCAAGCCGATGCCGGAAGCCGCACCGGTGATGAGTACCGTCCGTTGGGTGATGTCAGTCATGGGCAGTTACCTGAAAATCGCTGCTGGATGATGATTATCGATGCTAGCTGATACCAAGCATTAACGCTATCTGTTTGTTTTTTAACCTTGCAAACAACCTGTGTGGTTTTTAATCAAGCATGAACATAAAACCAGCGGTGGTGGTGTTATTGGGGTATGATGGACGGACAATCATGGATGCAACATTGATTCTCCAGGAGGAGCTATGTCTATTACCCCGCGTACCGTAACCTCACCCAAAAAATTCATTATCGGTAAAGGCCTTTTGGGCCAGATGCATGATTATGTAAAGGATTTTGGCGACAATGCCTTTATCATCAGCGATGAGTTCATTTTAAACCGGGTCAAGGACGAAGCGGTTGGCAGCCTGAAACAGGGCGGCATTGAAGCCGTGGCTGAAAAATTCAATTACGAGTGTTGTGATGCGGAAATCCAGCGGCTGGGCACACTGGCCGAGCAGCAACACGCCAACGTGATTGTGGGTGTGGGCGGCGGCAAAACCCTCGATTCCGCCAAAGCGGTTGCTTACTACCACAAGCTGCCGGTGATCCTGTATCCCACCATTGCCTCTACCGATGCCCCTTGCACCGCGCTGGCGGTTATCTATAGCCAAAGCGGCGAATTTGACCGTTACCTGTTTTTGCCCCAGAACCCGGATGCCGTCATTGCCGATACCGGCATTTTATGCGCCGCACCTGCGCGCTTTTTTGCGGCAGGGGTCGGGGATGCACTGGCCACCTATTTTGAGGCCCGCAGCTGTTATGCCGCTGACGGGGTGAACCTGGTGTTGAAAAAGCCTTCCCGTACCGGCCTTGGGCTGGCCAAATTGTGCTTTGAGCTGCTGAGCGAAAACGTCGAGGCGGCCATGGATGCCGTGAATAACAAGATAGTCACCCCCGCACTGGAGCAAACCATTGAGGCCACCATCTATTTGAGTGGTGTGGGCGCCGAAGCCGGGGGCCTGGCATGTGCCCATGCGGTGAATAACGGCATGTCGGCGGTGGAAGATTTGCACCGTGCCCAGCACGGCGAAAAAGTGGTGTTCGGCCTGCTGACCCAGTTGGTGCTGGAAAATACCCCCAAGGCCGAGGTGGATGAAGTGATGCGCATTATCAAAGTGGCCGGTTTGCCGTTAACGCTGGAAGACATGGGGCTGAAAAACTTTGTGGAGGCCGAGTGGCGCCAAGTGGCAAAAATTGCCTGCGCAGAAGGCGATACCATGGGTAATATGACCATGGCGCTCAGCGAAGATGACGTTTATCAGGCAATGGTGGCCGCCAATGCCATGGCCTTGCGCTATAAAAACCAATAACGCACCGGTATTGTTGCCGCACCTAACATGAGAGGGCATCCTGCACGGCGTTATCCGCCTTGGGAATGCCCGCTTTTTACCGGGCATTTCAACGGCCTTTTTTTGTGGCACATGTGCCATGACAACGGCCATGAAAGCTGCCTCATAAGCGCTGCGCTGATGTTTGTCATCACGGGTTATTCCTGCGTGCAAACCTGCTAAGATGGTGCGGTTCTTTCGTGTAGGGCAGCCATGGTGCGGTGACATGTGACCGTGCGTTTGCTGCCCGTGTTGTCCGGGAGGCCGAACACGCCATGTCATTCCTGTCCATGTCATTCCTGCGTTCCCACTTGTCTCCCAGACCACTGGCGGGCTGGCTGGTGCTGGCCACCTGGGGCTTGTATCTGCTGGTATGGGTTGTTGACTGGTCGCTGTACTTACCGGCGCTGGCATCCTGGCTGGCCATCGGGTTTTGCTGGCACAAACTGAGCCGCTCCGCCAAAAAGCAATCCGCCATTTTATTTTCTGCCGGCATTGGCATGCTGCTCTGGGGCGTACTGCACGGGGTGTCGCTGGATGTGTACAGCGCTACCACCCGCAATCTGCCGTTGTTGGCCATGTTTGTGGCAGTGTGTTTTTTGGCGCTGACCAATCCGGAGCAGGAAGATGCATCCCAGCCCACGGGCAATAAAGGTTTTTGGTCAACCATTTTGTCCTGCCACCTGTTGGGGGCGGTGATTAACCTGTCCATCATTTTTGTGGTGGGCGATCGGCTGCAACGGAAAAAACCGTTAAGTGATGAACAGATTCTGGTGCTGATGCGGGGCTTTTGTGCCGGCGCCTACTGGTCGCCATTTTTTGTGGCTTTTGGGGTGGCCATGACCTATGCCCCCGGTGCCCAGTGGTCCTCCACGTTTATTCCCGGGGCCATGATGGCCGGCTTGATGTTTATGCTGACCTACCTGAAAACCCGTCTGGGCAACCTGCCGGAATTTCGGGGCTACCCATTGCAGCGCGACAGCCTGGTGATCCCGGCGCTGTTGGCACTGGCGGTATTGCTGCTGCACAGTTTGTATCCGCAGGTGAACATTCTCATCCTCATTGCCATGGTGGCGCCGGTCAGCGCTTTGCTGTTCTTGCGGGGCCGCCCCCGGCGCAAAGTGATGGTGGAATACGTGGAGCAGCGCTTGCCCAATGTGGCCAGTCAGTTTTCGCTGTTTCTGGCAGCGGGGGTGTTTTCCACCGGTGTGGCCGCCATTATTGCCTGTTATCCCCAGTTGTTCAGCTTTGAGGCAAGCCAGCTAACCCCTTGGCTTTTTTGGGGGATAAGTGCCTTGATGATCCTGGCGGGGCTGATTGGCCTGCACCCGGTGGTGAGTGTGTCGTTGGTGGCACCGTTGCTGATGCCGCTGGTGAGTAACATGAACCAACTGGCGTTTTTGTATCTGTCGGTATGGGGCACCACCACGGCGGTGAGTCCGCTGTCAGGGGTGGGGCTGTCGATGGTGAGCCGTTACAATGCCAGTAGTCGCATGATTTTACAGCAAAACTGGCGTTACATGCTGTTGATGTGGTTCGCTGCCGGAGGCATCAACGTGCTGCTGTTTGCATGAGGTTTACTCTGTCATGTTGCCTTGAGCGGTGCTTTTGGTGCTGTCAGGGCGCAAGGGTGGCGGCAATGCTGGCATTGGGTGCGTTTACTGCAACACCAAAGGCAAAGTTGCCACAGGGCCTGTTTGCTGTCCCGGTCAAGGCATTGCACATCGGCGGCGCACAGGTGGCCTGCCAGGATGAGTTCTGCCAGCTTTTGCTCGCTGATGGCGATATTGAGTGATTTTGACATGTTGCTCTCCGGCCTGTTGTATATGGTATCATCACAAATGAGAATTATTATCAATTATGGCGCATCTCATCAAGGTTGTAATCCACAGATGGATGATTTTTTTGATGGGGACACATGTGGGAAGGCAGCATTTGCGGTAATGCCGCACTTGTCGGCTGGCCGTGCTGAAAAGGCGACATGGTAAGGATAATCAACAGGATAAAAACTCATGGCTGAGGTTGGGTTATCACCACAGCGTTCATCTATCGCCCATACCGCAACGGGTATCGGCATTGTGGTGCTGGCTGCCGGCAAGGGGCGGCGTTTTTTGGCCGCAGGTGGCTGTGGCAACAAGTTACTGGCGCCTTATCCGGATGGGGCGGGGCAGCTGCAGCCATTACTGGCACTGACCTTGACACAAGCCGCTGCCAGCGGTTTGCCGTTGCATCTGGTAACCAGACCGGGGTCATCAGGCATCATCGCGCTGGCACAGCAGTTCTCGGCGTCGGTGACATTGCTAAGCAGTGGCGGCAGCGGTGACTCCATTGCCGCCGGAGTGCGGGACTGCGCCCATTGGCGTGGCTGGCTGGTGGTGCCGGGAGACATGGCTTGGGTAACCGCTGGGGATTATCGGCAGGTGGCTGCGGCGCTGCAAGATGATTGGGCCCAGGCGCGGCCAGTGTGGCAAGGGCAGCCCGGTCATCCGGTGGGCTTCGGGCGGGATTATTTTGCCAGCCTGAGCGCCTTGCGCGGGGATCTCGGGGCAAGGCGGCTGTTATCTGCCGCCCATTTGCATTTGTTGCCCGGCCATGCCGGCGTTATCCGGGATGCAGACCTGCCGCGCCCTGAGTGACGCCGGAGGCTGGTTGCCGCTTTGCTTAAATGGCGCAGCTGACGCCCTCATCGGGGATGCTCTCCAGCATGTCCAGTGTGCGTTGCACTACCGGCATGGCTGACTGCGGCCCCAGATTTTTCACCCGCACGATATCCGCCATGATGGCCAGGGCGATTTCGGCGGGGGTTTTGCTGCCGATGGCCAACCCTATGGGGCCATGCACCCGTGCCAGCTGGGCATCGGTCAGTTCCCCGATGCGGCTCAAGCGCTCACGGCGCTTGCCGGAGTTGCGGGCCGAGCCCATGGCGCCAATGTAAAATGCCGGGGTGTTCACCGCTTCCATCATGGTTAAATCATCCAGTCGCGGATCGTGGGTCAGTGCCACAATGGCGGTATTGGCGTGGCAGCCGGTTTGTTCCAGATATTTGGCGGGAAAGGTTTGCAGCAGCTTCACGCCCTTGGGCAAATCCTGTTGCAGCATGTGCAGCTGCTCGGCGCGGGGCTCGCACAATATCACTTCAAATCCCAGTGCATGGGCAAACTCCGCGCAGTAATGGGCCACCGGCGAATACCCCGCCAGTAACAGGCAGGGCGCTGCGGCAAGGCAGATGTGGATGTCAGGATGCTGATAGCTGATGGCCGTGTCGGCGGCATAATCCCCCGGTGTGAGCTGGTGACAGGCATGGGGCAGGGTCAACTGTTTGCGGATGGCCTGATACCCCTGCAACGCTTGCAGTTGCTGCTGCAGGTAGTCCACGGTTTCTGGCACGGCTTGCAGGTATTCCACCAACACCTCCAGTACGCCGCCGCAGGGCAGCCGTAGCTGGGGCGCCAGTTCACCATCGCCATAGCGGATCACCTGACTGGCCTCGCGCCAGCATCCCTTGGCAATCTGCGCCAGAAAATGCTCTTCCACGCAGCCGCCGGAGAGCGACCCACAGTAACTGCCGTCTTGTTGTGCCACCAGCAGCGAGCCGGGGGAGCGCGGCGATGAGCCCCAGGTATGCAGCACGGTGCATAACCAGACATCACGGTTGGCGGCCCAGTCGCAGGCCTGTTGCAGTACTTTGGCATCAAGAGGCTGTGAAATGTACGACATACAGTATTCCTTGTCAGCCCGGAGGGCGGTGGTCATCCGGGCAATATGACAAAGGCCCGGATGACCGGGCCTTTTGGGGTAAGGCTTATGCCTTTAACGCGTTTTTGACATCATCCGGGGTCATGGGCAGCTTTCTCAAGCGCACGCCCACCGCCTGGTAGATGGCATTGGCAATGGCGGGTGCCACAGGCGTTACCGCAGGTTCCCCAAGCCCTGAAGGGGCCATGGTGCTGGGCATGAACTCGATTTTTATCTCGGGTGTCTGGCCGATGCGCAGCGGTGTGTAACGGTCAAAGTTGGTGTCCTTGAAGTTACCGTTCACCAGCTCGGTGCCTTCATATAACGCCATGGACAAGCCCCACAGCGCCGCACCCTGACACTGGGCTTCAGCGCCGTCCGGGTCCACGATAATCCCTGCATCCACTACCACGTAGAGTTTTTGCACATTCACCAGACCGCTGGTTTTGTCTACCTGAACCTGGGCGGCCACGGCTACCCAGGTGGGCATCTCCCGTTCCTGACCAAACGTGGAAGCAATCCCCAAGCCCGTGCCTTCCGGTTGGGGGGCGCCCCAGCCAATCATGGCGGCGGCTTTTTTCAGTACCGCTGCCTGACGCTTGGCACCACCGGCGGCAATGGGACCGCTGCCGGCATTACGGCCTTCGGCGGTTAACAGCCCCAAACGGAATTCCAGCGGGTCTTGTGCCACATGGTGGGCGGCCTCATCCATGAAGCTTTCCACGGCCCAGCCCACCCAACCGGGGCTGACTGAACGCAGCCAGCCGGGGCGGAAGGAATCATTGGCCAAGTCGTTGGATACCGCCCGCACCTTGTGGGCGCCCACGTTGTACCAGTGATCGCCACCGGCAATGGAGAAAGGATCAAACGGCTCGCCGTTGACCCCTTTGGGCATGAAGGCCGGCAGCATCACTTCGGTGGGCCAGCCGGCGGTGGCATGATGTTCCATGGCAATTACGCCATGTTGTGCATCAAAGGCCATTTTCACCTGCTGCACCGAGGCGGAGCGTGGGCTGTCAAACAGCATGTCCTGGGGGCGCATCATCACCATCTTGACCGGTTTACCGCCAAGCGCCTTGGAGGCCAGCGCCACCGGGATGGTGTAATCGCCGTTCAGGCGACGGCCAAAACCGCCTCCCAGAAGATAGGCGCGAATGGTCACTTCATCCTCGCTGACCCCCAGCGCGGTTGCCAATACCGGTGTGGTCAGCGATTGCCATTGGCAACCGGAGTGCACTTCCCACAGCCCGTCAGGGTTGCGGAAGACCAACGCGTTCAGGGGTTCCATCTGGGCGTGCAGCACGGTGGCGGTGAGGTATTCCTGCTCCAGGGTGTCACTGGCCTTGGCAAACACGGCCTCGGTATTGGTGTCACCCGTATCCAGAATGGCACCTTTGCTGCCGTCTTTGATGAGCGCCCGACCATGGTTGATGATATCGGCTTCCGATACCTTGGCCGCGGCCCCTGCCTGCCAGCTCACTTTCACTTTGGCGGCGGCTTTTTGCGCGGCCATGAAGCTGTCGGCAATCACCATCACCCAACCGGGCACGGTATTGCTGGGGTCATCCAGCACCAGGGTTTGCTGGTAGCCTTTTACGGTTTTGGCGGCGCTGTCATCCAGTTGGGTGACTTTTGCGCCGTAACGGGTGGGCGGCAGTAATGGCGCGGCATACACCATGCCATCCACTTTGGCGTCAATCCCGAATACCGCCTTGCCGGTGGTTTTGTGGATGATGTCCAGCGATGTTACCGCCTTGCCGACCAGTTTCAGGTCATCATTGGGTTTCAGCGGCAGAGCCTTGAGCTCGTCGGCGCTGAACTGCCGGGTAATGCCCTGTGCCACCAGCTCGCCGTAGCTGATTTCCCGTTTGCCGGAAATCACCTTGCCGTGGTGGGCTTCGCAGGCGTTGGGGGAAACGCCCCATTTTTTGGCGGCCGCTTCAATCAATGCGGTGCGCCCGGCAGCGCCGGCCTGACGGTATACCGGCCAGCTCTGGGAAACCGACCAGCTGCCGCCGGTGACCATGAGGCCCCATTTCTTGGCGCTGTCCACATGCACGATTTCCACATCCTGCCAGGCCACTTCCAGCTCATCAGCCAGAATGCGGGCAATGGCAGTGCCCACGTGCTGACCCATTTCGGCGCGGATGATATTCACTTTCACCTTGCCGGCCGGGTCGATGGAGTACCACAAGGACGGCTCGTAAAGGGCGCCGGCATCCGGCCGTACTCGACCGTCGCTGGTGGCCGGGTCCATGGCGGCCATCACGCTGCGGGGAAAGCCGAAACTGACCCCCACGGCGGTCATGGCAACCAGAAAGCCGCGGCGGGTCATGCCGTTGGCTTCGCGCTTGTTAGTCAGCCTGATCATGTTTGACCTCCTGTGTCATGGCATCGGCGGCTTCATGGATGGCTTCGCGGATGCGCACATAGGTCATGCAGCGGCACAGGTTACCGCCCATTACCGCATCGATTTGGGCATCGGTGGGTTGGGGGATGTCCTTGAGCAGCGCGGCGGCCTGCATGATCTGTCCTGACTGGCAATAACCGCACTGGGGCACCTGGTGTTTTTGCCATGCCTGTTGCAGCGGATGCTCACCGGTGGCGGACAGCCCTTCAATGGTGGTAATGCTGGCCCCTTCAATTGCTGATACCGGGGTGATGCAGGAGCGGGTCGCTCGCCCGCCCACATGGACGGTACAGGCACCACAGGTGCCAATACCGCAACCAAATTTGGTGCCGGTCATCCCCAGTTCGTCACGAATCACCCACAGCAGTGGGGTATCGCCATCGACGTCTGCGACAACGGGCTTACCATTCAATATAAACTTAGCCATTGACTCACTCTTTTGTGATTAATGTTCAAAACGGGGTTGAAGACGAATTTCGCTCACGCGCTGCTGCAGTTGCGGCCAGGGTTGTTCACCGGCAGATTGGCGCAGGTATTCGCTGATGGCGGCAATGTCTTCATCGCTAAGGCGTTTGCGGAATCCGGGCATTACCACACCCTGAATGCCCTGATCCCGGCGAACGCCGTCCAGAATCACATTCACCAGGTTGGCGGGATCGTCCAGATGCACGGCGCTGCCCAGCGCCAGCAGCGGACGGCCTTTTTTCAGCTTGTTACCGCTGAAGTGGCAGGCGGCGCAGGCACTGGCATACAGGCGGGCGCCCTTGTTGATGCGGGCATCCGGCATGGGGTGCTGGGCATCAATGGCGGCCTGCAGTTTGGGGTTGGTGGCAGGGTCTTCGGTGTGATTACCGGCCAGATCGGCAAAATACACGCTCAGGGCCTTGATGTCGTCATCGGACAGCGCGGCCAGACCATGGTGTACCACAGGCGCCATCGGCCCGGCGGCACTGCCGTGGAAAGGTGAGTTACCGGTGCGCAGGTATTCGTAAAAATCCTGCTGGCGCCATGGCAGCGGTGAGGTGCTGCTGGTGGTCAGCGACGGGGCAATCCAGCCGTCAATGGCCGCGCCCTGATACATTTTGTCGTATTGCTCGCCCCCCAGCGCATTACGGGGTGTATGGCAGGCACCGCAGTGCGCTATCCCTTGTGCCAGATAGGCGCCCCGGTTCCACTGGGCAGACTTGTCGGCTTGCTCGCTAAAGTCGCTGCCGTCGGCAAACAGCATTTTCCAGCCCGCCTGCAGGAAGCGGATGTTCAGCGGGAACGGAATGCCGTTTTCCTGTTTTTGCTGTTGCACTGCCGGTACCGAGGTCATGATATAGGCATAAATCGCCTTGATGTCGTCGTCGGTCATCTTGTTGAAGTGCTCAAACGGAAATGCCGGCAGCAGATGGTGACCGTCACGGCTGACCCCGGTACGCATGGCACGGATGAAGGCCGCTTCTGACCAGTTGCCTATGCCGGTTTCCGGGTCGGGGGTAATGTTGCTGCTGTAAATGGTGCCAAAATCGGTATGCATCTGGTAGTTGCCGGCATATTCCTGCCCGCCCGGTGCGGTATGGCAGGTGCTGCAGTAACCGGCGGCGGCCAGCATTTTGCCTTTGGCGATGGTTTCTGCTGAAAACTGGCTGTTGTCAGGTGGCGTTACGGGTGCAATTTCCGGGTGCCAGGCGTAGATGCCGAACAAAACCACTCCGGCTGCCACCACCCCACAAATGCTATAAATGATGCGCTTGCGCATATCACATTGCCTCACATATCAGTGGATGATAATGAAGGGGAAAATCTAAAAATCCCTTTCGTATTCAATTGTTGTTCTTGGTTGTCTGTGTCTCATTGCAACACCTGTCCGGTGTGCGCAATGTTTTGTTTTTGCAAATCTTGTGAGCAAGTTTGCAAAATCGCCCCATTTTAATACAAAATCCCTTCCTGTTGTTAAGTGATTATGTTAATTCGCGCCCATTTGCTGGATATTTATCCGCCAACTGCGGTAACGCTTTACCACACCTGACTGGATTGCCCGGAAATACTCGACTAATATGCTGCCCCCTTGTTGTGTGGCGGCAGCCAGCAGCTGCGCAGCGGTATGTGCTGGTGCCGTGTGCATCCTATTAGCGCCATGGCAATACCACCGTAACAATGGGTGGCAACAATGCCGGCATAATCTGTGGCCTGAGATGAAGTACGGGAGTAATGATGACGTCAGCCATTGACAATAGAACCACGCAAAAACCGCTGCTGCCCGTGTTGTTGGCGCTGGCAATGGGCACTTTCACCTTGGGACTGACAGAATTTTCCCTGATGCCCATGCTGCCCTTGATAGCCCAAAGCTTTGCGGTATCGGCCGGGCAGGCAGGCCACGTGATCAGCGCTTATGCCGCTGGTGTGGTGGTGGGTGCGCCGCTGTTGATGCTGCTGACCCCAAAGCTGGACAGGCGCACGGCACTCATTCTGTTTGCCTTGATGATTTTTGTCTTCAACGGATTAAGTGCCATTGCGGCTTCTTTTGAGCAGATGCTGCTGTTTCGCTTCTTGAGCGGCATTCCCCACGGCGCCTATTTTGGCACGGCGCTGCTGTTTGGTGCCCGGTTGGCGCCAGAGGGGCGCAGCACGCTTTACATGTCGCGGGTGTTTGCCGGACTGACGGTTGCCACCATTGTGGGGGTGCCGCTGGCCACCTTGCTGGCACAGCATTTCAGTTGGCGCTGGTCATTGTTGCTGGTGGCGTCGCTGGCCTTGCTGACCACGCTGATGCTATGGCGTAACCTGCCGGTCATGGCGGCTGAAAGCCAGGGGCTTCGCAGCGATTTGGCCGTACTAAAAAACCCGTTAATTTGGCCGATTGTGGGCATTGCCGTCATTGGTTTTGGCGGCGTATTCTGCCTTTACACCTATCTGGCCGATACCATGCTGGCCGTGACCCAGGTTGCCGCGGTGCATATCTCCATTGCCATGGTGATTTTCGGGGTGGGCTCTACCGTGGGCAACTGGCTGTTTGGCCGGGTACGGGACAGCATGGTGGTGCGTGTTACCGGCATCGGGCTGGTGTATTGCGCCGTGCTGGCGCTGCTTTATGTGCAGGCGGCCACCAGCTTGTGGTTTTTGTATTTCACGGTGTTTTTATTGGGTGCCAGCCTGGGGCTGACCACGGTTATCCAGGCCATGCTGATGCGGGTTGCCAAAGGCGGATATGCGGTGATTGGCGCGTTGTTGCAGTGCGCATTCAACAGTGCCAATGCCATCGGCCCGCTGGCCGGCGGTCTGGTGTTCGCCGGCGGTTACAGTGCCAATGCCACCGGCTATGTGGCAGCCTTGCTGTTTGGCGGTGGTTTCATCATGTGGGGCGTGAGCCTGCTGCAATTGCGCCGCCAGCGGCGACAACTTTGCAGTGCCGTGGCCTGAGCCGTTAGCAACCGCTGGTGATGGCGCCGCTGTAAGTGGTGTTAGTGGTCACTTCATTGATGTAATACATGTAGCAGCCCTGGGATTGCAAGGTGTAGCCCCGGGGCCAGAGATAAGCCGCCCGGTCGATGCCGCCATTGCCCTGCAACGGATGCCCAGGCACGGCCACATAACCGTTTTTACCCACGAACATGTTGCCCAGAATGCAAAAATCGCTGCCTTGGCAGGGTTGTGTCTGCCAGTTGCGGGTCCAGCTGGATGGCACCTCCAGTTGCAGCAGCGCTCTGAGACTGTCGGCACTGGCTGCGGGCATATTGCCTGTGAGCACCACATCGGCACCATTAACTTGCACCGTGGTGCCTGCCCCCCTGATGGCCACCTGCGCTTTCACCAGTGCCAACGAGGCACTCAAGCTGCCACTTAACGATTGCACCTTGGCCACCTGCGCTTCTTGTCGCAAACTGACGAATTTGGGCAGGGCCACTGCTGCCACAATGGCCAGTAGCGCCAATACCAGTACCAGTTCTACCAGCGTGAATCCTTTCGAATCAACGGTTTTCATCATGGGCATCCTTTCTGTTATTCAGCATTGCCTGTTTTATAGTGCGTAAACGGTGGCGCGGCAAGCCGCTATCAGGCATAAGCTCCGCTTGCATGCCCACAATAACCATGTGTACCGTACTATGTTTGCCGTCAGCACCCAAATTTTTCGCTCTTTAAAAATAAATATTGAAAACAAATGGTTATAAAAAGTGCCAAATAAAGGGTATTTCCCTTTTACTTGGGTTAACCACTTGCCGTGACAGCGTTTTATGATAGATTTTCCTAGTTCACTGCCGCACAGGCAGCTTAGAAAATCGTACTCCACCGAGATACAGATGATTTGTCGTTCACTGCCGCACAGGCAGCTTAGAAAAAAGTCGATTTGAAGGTAAAGGAAAACGCCAGGTTCACTGCCGCACAGGCAGCTTAGGTGACGAAAGGCGAAGCTAGGCTTCGTTTGAGGAAGTGAGGTCATGGATGACCGAAGTGAGGCGCTCCAGGGACGGATGGCACTGGCGGCGGGTGGAAACGGCGCAGCGCACAGGCAGCTTAGGTGACGAAAGGCGAAGCCAGGCTTCGCTTGAGGAAGTGAGGTCATGGATGACCGAAGTGAGGCGCTCCAGGGACGGATGGTACTGGCGGCGGGTGGAAACGGCGCAGCGCACAGGCAGCTTAGGTGACGAAAGACGAAGCTCAAGCTTCGCTTGAGGAAGTGAGGTCACGGATGACTGAAGTGAGGCGCTCCAGGGATGGATGGCGCTTACGGGTGGAAACGGCGCGGTATCGGCCATTGGCATCCGGTCATTTGCAGCTGAAGATGAGCCGCTGCGCAACATTTTCCGGTAACAGGTGGCGGATATCATGCCGTTTTTATGGGGGATGCCGTTATAATTCCGGCGGATGAGCGATTGGCTAACAGGAGTGAATGTGGGCGGCAATATCAAAAAGGGCATGGCAGTAGCGGGGCGGTGGGCATGTGGTTTGGCGTTGTGCTGGAGCGCTGCCGGTGCCTTTGCGGCGCAGATGCTGAACGTGTACGCCATTCCGTCAGCGCCGGTGGTGCAATTGGTGGATGAGACCAGCAAGCAACTGGCAACGTTTGGCATGGAAAGCTTTTACCGGCAGGGGCGTCCGGTGCATGTCACCTTGTACATGACCTCCTTTCCCGATGGTAGCGAGGCGGCGGTCAAGCAAGCCGTGCAGCAGTTAGCAGAGAACTTGGCGCCACTGCCGCTGCAGGCGCAGGGTTTTACGGTTACCAAAGGCAACTGGGCGTTTATTGATGTGGTGTCTGGCCGGGAGCTGCAGCGTCTGGCAGACAAGGTGACCTTGGCACTGGCGCCATTGCGGGAGCCAAACCCGCCATTGCCAGCGTGGGTAAAGGCCTATCCCGGCAAGCTGGCGGCGTTTGAGCGTTATGGCAGCCCCAATGTGTTCCAGAATTTTGAACCGCACCTCACCTTACTGGCGGCAGAGCAAAACCCCCGCTTGCAGGCATTTGGGCAATTGATGCAAAAACAGGTGCCGCAAGCCCGTGGTGAGGTTATCGGGTTGGGGATTGGGCTGTCTGATGAATGGGGACAGCAGCGGCAGGTGCTGGCGGAGTATTTTTTCCGCCAGTAGGCGTTACGCCGAAGGTGTTGCGGTCATGCCCAAGACAAGTGCGGGGTGACCGTTGGCGTTAGTTAACGCATGTCGGTTACCGCACATTATTTGAAGCAAACGCCAGCCCAGCGGCTAAGGCCTGCGGTAACCGAGCCAAAGTCGTTGCCGCTTACCAGTGGCACCTGGGGCAATACTGCCGCCACGGCCTGGCGCAGCACCGGCGAGCGGGCCGAGCCGCCGGTCATGAATATCACGTCGGGCTGGCAGCCCCCTTGCTCAATGGCCTCGCGCACCAGCTTGATGATCTGCTGTTTGGGTTCTTCCAGGGCAAGTAGCATTTCCGCATTATTGATATCCAGCGGCAGAGGGCCGCTTTCCAGTGCCAACTCAGTATGAAATTGAGGTTGCCGGGACAGGGCGATTTTGGCTTCTTCGGCGCGGCGTACCAGATGGTAACCCAGCGAGTCGTGGTAGACCTGCAGCAGCCTTGCCAATTTGTGCGGCTCTTGGGCCTCTTTTTGCAGTTGCCTTAATTCCGCCAGATTGCGCTGGGCGTAAAAATCGTTTTGCGCTGCCAAATCATTAATCGCCACCGGATTCCACAGCTGCTTCATGGGCATCTCCAGCCCGGAGTCCAGCAAACTGCCCAGCCCGAAATGGGGCATGAGCTGGCGAAACGCCAGATGGATGTCCAGATCATTACCGCCTACCCGCTGGCCGCTGTGGGCCAGCAAACTGCCGCTGCGATCGCTCTGCTGGCGCCACTGTGGCCCCATCTGCAATAAGGAGCAGTCGGTGGTACCGCCGCCAATGTCCACCACCAGTACGGTTTGTGGCTCGGTGAGGGTGGCTTCATATTCCAGCCCGGCCGCTACCGGCTCAAACTGAAATTCAATATGGCGAAAACCGGCGCGGCTGGCGGCGCGGCGCAAAATGTTTTCTGCCTGTCGGTTGGAGTCCTCGCCGCCCCGGCCCTGAAAATTCACTGGCCGGCCAATCACCGTATCCTCAATGGTTTGGCCGCAAACCCGCTCTGCCTGCTGCTTGATATTGGCCATCATGGCGCATACCAGATCTTCAAAAAAGCTCAGCTGCACGGCATGCAACCCCATGGCGCCGAGAAACGACTTGGGGGATTTGACGTAATACAGATCCTGCGGGTGGGCCAGATACAGCGCCAGCGCCGCCTGCCCAAACAGCACGTCTTCTGCCTGCAACTCAATGCCTTCCTCGCGGTTCAGCGCCATGGCACGGCGCAGCACCTGTTGCCCCACCGCATCCAGCGGCTGGATCTGATGATGGCGGAACAGGTATTCAGACACCGACTCCCGGGTGGGCGCCGCCAGGGTTGATGGCAGATAGAAACTGTCGTTTTCCAGCGGCAGTAACCGCGGCGCTCCCTCCTGCAGCAACGCTACCGAACAATTGGATGTGCCGTAATCAAACCCGATAAACATGCCTGGCCCCTAAAGTCTTGAGATGATCCTGAGATGGTGCTGATCTGGCAACAGCGCTTGCTTGCCGCCAGAGAAAACCGCATAAGCTAACGCAAATCTTCCGTGAATGCCAACGCCATTGCAGATGGCGTAGCGGTAGTGCTTCACGTTTTAACTGAACAAAAAACAGCCAAATACTATGGGTAAAAATGTCCCGCTTAAAATCCTGCGCGTTATGGAGGTGAATGAGGGAGATTATTAAATCGTCAGTACTAGGTCATTTTGGTGATGTGCATCACGTTTTAATCTTGTGTGAGGTTATTTAGTGATATATTGTCTTATTTTGCATGGACAAAATGTCCAACAGCATTTTTGTGTTATTTTGGAATATAAATCCGTATTCACAATATTATAAAAATTAATATTCTTTAATTTGCTAGTTATTTGGATATTAAATCTGTCAAATATCTGTTGTGATCAATATCACATGTCATTATTTGTTATTAAAATTCTGTTTAAGGATAATCACACTACGGGTGTGGACTTTACGGTTAGCGCCCCGTATTTGCGGTGAAAACCGCCCATCATACTCATAACAACCAGTGTGAGATTACCTATGAACAGACGACAGTTTTTCAAGCTGTGCGCTGCCGGGGCAACCACTTCAGCGATTTCTGCGCTGGGGTTGATGTCTGACAAGGCTTACGCCGCAGTGCGAGAATTCAAGCTGCTCAGAGCCAAAGAAACCCGCAATAACTGCCCTTATTGCTCAGTGGGTTGTGGCCTGTTGATGTACAGTCAAAACAGCGGCGGCAAAAACTCGGAACACGCCATTTTCCATATTGAAGGTGATTCAGACCATCCGGTCAGCCGCGGTGCCTTGTGCCCGAAAGGTGCCGGGCTGGTGGACTATGTGAACAGTCCCCATCGTTTGCAGTATCCTGAATATCGCGCGCCCGGCAGCAACCAATGGCAGCGCATCAGCTGGGATGAAGCCTTCAAGCGCATCGCCCGCCTGATGAAACAGGATCGTGACGCCAACCTGATTGAAAAGAATGCTGCCGGCACCACGGTTAACCGTTGGTTGACCACCGGCATGATGACCTCTTCCGGGATGGGCAATGAAAGCGGTTTTGCCACCCAGAAATTTGCCCGTTCGCTGGGCATGGTCGCCATTGATACTATCGCCCGTAACTGACACTCCCCAACGGTAGCAAGTCTTGCTCCAACATTTGGGCGTGGTGCCATGACCAACCACTGGATAGATATCAAGAATTCCAACCTGATCATTATCATGGGCGGTAATGCTGCAGAAGCGCATCCTGTCGGTTTCGGCTGGGTGACAGAAGCGATGCAACACAACAACGCCAAGCTGATTGTGGTCGACCCGCGTTTTAACCGTAGTGCGGCACTGGCCGATCACTATGCGCCAATTCGTTCCGGTACCGATATCGCGTTCCTGCTGGGGTTAATCCGTTATCTGATTGAAACCCGCCAGGTGAACTACGACTACGTCAAGGCATACACCAATGCCAGTTACATCATCCGCGAAGACTTTGATTTCCATGACGGCCTGTTCAGCGGCTTTGATGAAGACAAAGGCAGCTACAACACCGAATCCTGGTATTACGAACTGGATGAACAGGGCTATGCCAAGGTGGACAACACCCTGCAGCATCCCCGTTGTGTGTGGAACCTGCTGAAACAGCACGTAGCGCGTTACGATTTCAAGACCGTCAGCAACATTACCGGCACCCCGGTCAGTGATTACCAGACCGTATGTGAAATGATTGGCAGCACCCACACCAAAAAGCGGGTGGCTACCTTTATGTATGCGCTGGGCTGGACTCACCACAGTAAAGGCGCACAGAACATCCGTACCATGGCCATGGTGCAGTTGTTGCTGGGGAATATCGGCCAGTTGGGCGGCGGCGTGAACGCGCTGCGTGGCCATGCCAACGTGCAGGGCTCTACCGACATGGGCTTGCTGGCGCAAAGCCTGCCGGGATACCTGAAACTGCCAAACGACAATGAGCCATCGCTTGCGGCCCACTTGAGTGCCCACACGCCCAAACCTTTGCGTCCCGGGCAGACCAACTACTGGCAAAACTATCCCAATTTTTACGTGTCACTGCTGAAAGCCTTCTGGGGTGATGCGGCCACAGCTGACAATGACTTCGGTTATGACTGGCTGCCAAAATGGGACAAGATGTATGACTTTGGCCAGCACATCGACATGATGTATCACGGTCAGGTCAACGGCTTGCTGGTGCAAGGGGTCAATGCCATCAACTCCATGCCCAACCGCCATAAAACCCTCAAGGCCCTGAGCCAGCTGAAATATCTGGTGGTGCTGGACAACCTGTCGTCCGAAACCGCCACTTTCTGGCAGCATGAACCTGGCTTTAACGAGGTGAACACCGCTGACATCCAGACCGAAGTTTTCCGTCTGCCCACCACCTGCTTTGCCGAGGAAGAAGGGTCGATTGTCAACTCCGGACGCTGGATGCAATGGCACTGGAAAGGCGCCAATGCCCCGGGCGAAGCCATGGCCGACTCGGAAATCGTTTCTGGCATCCTGCTGGAGCTGAAAAAACTCTACCGGGAAGAAGGCGGCGTATTGCCTGAGCCGATAGCGGCGGTTAACTGGCACTATGCCATTGAGCATAATCCAAGCTCTGAAGAAATCACCAAGGAGCTCAACGGTTACCACAGGAACAGCCGGCGGCAAGTCAGCAGTTTCTCCGAGCTCAAAGCCGATGGCAGCACCGTGTGTGGTTGCTGGGTGTATGCCGGTTCCTGGACGGAAGAGGGCAACAACATGGCCCGCCGTGACAACCATGACCCGTCAGGTAAAGGCATCACTCCCGGCTGGACCTTCTGCTGGCCCATGAACCGCCGGGTGCTGTACAACCGCGCCTCTTGCGATGTTAACGGCAAACCGTGGGATCCTGAACGCACCATCGTTGAGTGGAAAGACGGCAAGTGGCAGGGGATTGATGTTGGCGACTTCAACACGAAGCTGACTCCGCAGGAAACCACCGGGCCATTCATCATGCAGCCTGAAGGCGTGGGTCGTCTGTTCGCGCTCAAGCTGCTGAAAGAAGGGCCGTTCCCGGAACATTACGAGCCGGTAGAATCGCCCATCGGTACCAACCCGTTGCATCCCAACGTGGTGCACAGTCCGGTATTGCGCTGGTTTGACGGGGTGAAGGAAACCATCGGCACCAAGGACGAGTTCCCTTATGCCTGTACCACCTACTCCCTGACCGAGCACTTTAACTTCTGGACCACCCACTGCCGTCTGGCCGCGATTTCCATGCCGGAAACCTTTGTGGAAATGAACGAAGTGCTGGCGGCGGAGAAAGGCATCCACAACGGTGACTGGGTGAAGGTCAGCTCCAAACGGGGCCATATCATCACCAAGGCACTGGTCACCAAACGGCTGCGGCCATTACAGGTAAACGGGCAGGTTGTGCATACCCTGGGCATTCCCCGCCATGGCAGCCACAATGCGCTGACCAAAAAGGCGTATACCTGTAACGTGCTGACCACCGAAATGGGCGATGCCAACACCGGGGTTCCGGAGTACAAGGCATTTTTGGTTAACGTTGAAAAGGCGGAGGGCATCTGATTATGGCTGAACAAGATATCATTCGCCGCTCGGGCACTGCGGACATGACACCCGCTCCCCAGGCGCGGGTAGGTGGCGTAAAGCAAGTGGCCAAACTGTTCGATGCCACCAAGTGCAACGGCTGCAAGGCCTGCCAGGTGGCGTGTTCGGAATGGAACGACTTGCGTGAGGACGTGGGCGAATTCAGCGGGTCTTACCAGAATCCGCCGTCATTGTCGCCCCAGTGCTGGACCTTGATGAAGTACAACGAAATCGAGGACGCGGGCAAACTGCGCTGGCAGTTTACCCACTCGGCCTGCATGCACTGCGCCGATCCGGCCTGTCTGAAAGCCTGTTCTACCGCCGGTGCCATTATCCAGCGCGCCAACGGTACGGTGGATTTTGACTCGGACAAATGCATTGGTTGCGGCTATTGCGCCAGTGCCTGTCCGTTCGACATCCCCAAAATCAGCGCCAAGGATAACAAGGCCTATAAATGCACCCTGTGTTCTGACCGCACGGCGGTAGGGCTGGAACCCTCCTGCGTGAAAACCTGTACCACCGGCGCCCTGCGCTACGGTACCCGGGAAGACATGCTGTTTTACGCCGAAAAACGGGTGGCGGAGTTGCAGCAGCGGGGCTTCCCCAATGCGGGGTTATACAACCCCGAAGGGGTGGGCGGCACGGCAATGATGATGATTTTCCACGACATCAACGATCCGGAAAGCTATTACATGCCCAAGGATCCCAAAGTGCCGCTGGCCACGGAAATCCGTCAGGACTGGCTGAAACCGCTGGGCACCGCCGGGCTGTTGGCCACCGCCGCATTTGCGCTGATGCACCGCATTACGGTGGGGCGCAACATCGTGGAGGAGGATCAGCCCGGTTACATTGACGCCGCGGCGGCAAAAGAGGAGGACAGCAAATGAGCAAGCAAGAGATGATTGTACGTCATAAGCTGTTTGACCGGTTGTGCCACTGGGGCATCGTGGCGGTGGGACTGGTCACCTTCATGACGGGTTTTGCCTTTTTGTATCCGTCATTCCAGTGGCTGGGCGGCATTGTGGGTACCCCGCAGCTGGCCAAGGTGATGCACCCGTTTTTCGGGATTGCCATGTGCCTGCTGCTGGGGGTGATGCTGGTGCGTTACTACCACCATAACAAGTGGGACAAGTACGACTGGCCATGGATAAAATCCGTGGTGTGGGTGTTGCTGCAAAACGAGGAAAAAATTCCGCCGGTGGGCCATTACAACCCCGGGCAGAAAATGCTGTTTCGTTCCTTCGTGGTGTTTGTGATCGCTTTTATCGTGACTGGCGTGATCATGTGGCAGCCCTATTTTGCCCCCATGTTTGATGCTGATACCGTTAACTGGGCAACCCTCATCCATGCCGCTTGCGCCATCTTGATGCTGCTTGCAGTTATGGTGCATTTCTGGATGGCCACCTGGATTGAAGGTTCCATTACCGGCATGCTGTATGGCAAGGTTTCCAAAGCCTGGGCCCGCAAGCACCATCCGGTGATGCTGGATGACTTTAAAGAAGAGGAAAAGTAAATGAGTGTTGCCAGTGAGATCCCCTTGAGTCCGGGAGATGCCTCCCCGTTGGCGCTCAAACCGCTGTTGGCGGCCACTCCCCTGGAGATTTATCGCCATCGCAGCCAGCGGCTGGCCACCCTCGCCGAGGGATCGCCACTGGCAGACTACCTCAAACTGTGCCAGTTGCTGGTGAGTGCGCAGCTCACCGTTGCCAGCACAGCGCCCTTTGGCCCGGCGCCAGAGCTCGACATGTCTGTGCCGGTGCCATTGGCGGCCGCGCATACCCTTGGTAACCCGTATTGGTTGGGGCTGCTGCAGTCACTGTTAAGTGAACTGCTGCCCCAGGTGCCAGCGCAGGTGGCCGAGGTTATCCGCGAGCTGATGTCGCTAAGCCCTGCGCAGCTTGCCGCCTATGGCGACAGCCTGCGTTTGGGGCAACTCAGTGAGGTGCCGTCCCAATACAGCCTGTTTTTATGGGCGGCGCTGTCGCTGTACTGGGCCCATTGGGCGCCCATGGTGATTGCCAGAATGGACGTGGCAGCGGTGAAGCAAACCACCTTGTGTCCGGTTTGCGGCAGTCATCCGGTGGCCAGTGTCATCCGGGAAGAGCCAAGGGAAGGATTGCGTTACCTGCATTGCAGTTTATGCGAAACACAGTGGCATTATGTGCGCGCACAGTGTACTAACTGTGATGATGCCAAACAGTTGTCGTTATGGGCCCTGGATGATCATAAGGCCAATATTCGCATTGAAAGTTGCGATAATTGCCATGGTTACACCAAGATGCTGTTTGTTGCCAAAGATCCGCGAATGGAAGTGGTAGCAGACGATCTGGCGTCTTTGGGGCTGGACGGCCAACTGAGCGAACAGGGTTATCGTGCCACCACGATTAACCCGTTACTGCTGGCACATGAGTCGTAGGCACTGCCATCCTGACTACACCGGGAGGGCGGTTGCCCTCCCATTATTGTTGGCTATTTGTGACAGATGATGACCCAAGTATTTGATACGCCTGAAAAGCTTTACCGTGCCTTGCCCTCGATGGATCTTTTGCTGAGCATGAGCGCGTTGCAGCCCCTGCTGCAGCACTATGGTAAATCCGCCTTTAAACTTGCCGTTAACCAGATGCTGACGGCGGCCCGCAGTGAGATTGCCGACAACGGCTGCCTGCCCCAGTGGCTGGCGGATGAAGGCGCAGTTTTTGAGTATTTGGCTGATCAGCTGCAGGCGAGCCATCGCCACAGCTTGCAACCGGTCTGGAACCTGACCGGCACGCTTTTGCACACCAATCTTGGCCGCTCCCAGCAATCCCAGGCGGCCATTGATGCGGTGACTTCCGTGATGCGTTATCCCACCCCCTTGGAATTTGAACTGCAGGCGGGCAAGCGCGGCCACCGGGACAACTGTATCAGTGAGCTGATGCAGCGCCTGACCGGTGCTGACGGTTGCTGCGTGGTCAATAACAACGCCGCTGCCGTTCTGCTGATGCTGTCGGCGGTTGCTGCCGGCAAAGAGGTGATTGTTTCCCGCGGTGAGCTGGTGGAAATCGGCGGCGCGTTCCGCATTCCCGACATCATGCGTCAGGCCGGATGCACGCTGGTGGAAGTGGGTACCACCAATCGCACCCACCTGCGGGACTATGAAGCGGCGATTACCGACAACACCGGTGCCATCATGAAAGTGCACACCAGCAATTATCACATCAGCGGCTTTACCGCCTCGGTGGACGAAGCCTCGTTGGGCAAACTGTGCCGGCAGCACGGCATTCCCTTGCTGTCGGATCTGGGCAGCGGTGCACTCACCGACATGCGCCGCTTTGGCCTGAAAGCCGAACCCACCCCCCAGGCCATGCTGGCTGACGGCGTGGATCTGGTGAGCTTTTCCGGTGACAAACTGCTGGGTGGCCCCCAATCGGGGCTGATTGTGGGGCAACAGGCGCTGATAGACCGAATGCAGCGCCATCCGCTCAAGCGGGCGCTGCGTTGCGACAAACTGATCCTGGCAGCACTGGAAGCCACATTGCGTCACTATCTCAATCCGCAAACCCTGGATAAGCAACTGCCCATCATGGCGAAATTCGCCCGCAGCCAGTCCCAGTTGCAGGCAGAGGCGCAGCGGCTGATAAGCGCACTGGCGCCACGTTTCGCCCCCCAGTACCAGCTCAGTAGCATCAGCTGCAATACCCAGGTGGGCAGCGGCTCCCAGCCCGATACCTTTTTGCCGTCAGTGGCGCTGGCATTCAGCGCCACCAATGGTGGCTCGGTGCTGGCATTGGAGCGTCATTTCAAAGGCGCCGCCCGGCCGGTCATCGGCCGTATCGCCAACGAGCAATTACTGCTGGACTTGCGCGGTGCCGATGATTTTGACGAATTGCTAAATGAGCTGCTAAGCCTGGGTAACGCCTTATGATCATTGTTACCGCAGGCCATGTGGACCATGGCAAAACCTCGGTCATTCAGGCGCTTACCGGCACGGATGCGGATCGGCTGCCGGAGGAAAAACGCCGGGGCATGACCATCGATTTGGGCTATGCCTTTTTACCCATGCCTGATGGTAGCCGCCTGGCATTTATTGACGTGCCGGGTCATGAAAAATTCATCAACAACATGCTGGTGGGTGTCAGTCATGCCCGCCATGCCCTGCTGGTGGTGGCCTGTAATGATGGGGTGATGCCGCAAACCCGCGAGCATCTCGAAATCCTGGCGCTGCTGCCATTGCAAAGCCTCACCTTGGTGCTCAGCAAAACCGATTTGGTCAGCCCCCAACGGCAGTTGCAAGTGGCTGAAGAGTGCCAGCAGTTGCTGCAATCGTTCGGTTTGCAGGCTGCGGGCATTTTTCCGGTATCGAGCCTGAGCGGCGAGGGCATTGACGCTCTGCGGCAGCATATTTACGGCCTGTCGGCCATTTCTGACGGGAATGAACTGGCATTTCGCATGACGCTGGATAGGGCCTTTACCGTCAAGGGCGCGGGTTGCGTGGTCACCGGCACCTTGATTAGCGGCGCGGTTGCCGTGGGCGATACCCTGTACAGCTCGGCCCAGAAAGATGCATTGCGGGTGCGGGCCATTCATGCCCAAGGGCAGGCGGTAACATCGGTTGCTGCCGGTAATCGGGTGGCGCTCAATCTTGCTGGCACCGACAATCATCGTCCACCGCAGCGGGGTGACTGGTTAAGCACCATGGTGCCTCCTGCCGCCAGTGGCCGACCGGTGGTGCTGCTCAGGGCGCAGGAAGCACTGGGGCACTGGCAAAGCGTACATTGCCACCACGGCGCCGAGCACACGCTGGCCCATGTGTCTTTGCTGGGCGAGCCCAATGCCCAAGGGCAACAACTGGCGGAGCTGGTGCTGCAGCAACCGTTGTTATTGTGTCAGGATGACCGGATTATCCTGCGCCATGCGGCAGGCAAGCAGACCCTGGGCGCCGGGCGGGTGTTGGCGCTGAGTGTGCCCAACCGCCGCAAGCGCACGGCCCAACGGCTGGAAAGCCTCTGGGCACTGGCGCAGACCACGGATGCCGCAGGCAGTTTGCAGTTGTTAACCGCCAAAGCGGCCTTGCCGCTGGAAGAGGTTCGCTGGCGCTGGCAGTTGAGTGATGCGGGGTTGCAGCAACTGCAGCAACAGGCCGGACTGCGCCAAATTGAGCAGTGGCTGGTGGCGCCATCCTTGCTGGCCCAGGAAGCCGAGCATTTCGTGGCGGTACTGGGGGAGTTTCACCAGCACTCGCCAGATCAACTGGGCGTGGGCTTGAGCCGCTTGCTGCGCATGAGCCACAGTCATCTGCCGCTGCCCGTGGCCAAGGCGGTCATGGCTCAACTGGTCGCCGACGGACGGTTGTTGCAGCGGGGCTCCATGTGGTGCCTGACCGAGCACAAGCAACAGTTAAGTCCGCAGGCGCAGCAGTTCTGGCAGCAGTTGCAGCCTTGGTTGTTGCAACAGGACGGACCGGTATGGGTGACCGACATGGCCACCGCGTTAACGCTGGATGCGGATGACATTCGCCCCTTGTGCATCCAGCTGGTGCAACAGGGCTACATCAACGCCATCGTGAAAGACCGTTACATGCTCAATGTCCGATTGTGTGAAATTGCAGATAGCATCCGTGAGCATTTCCGTTACCATGATGCGCTGGAAACCGCCGAGTTCAAGACCCTGGTGGGGTTGGGGCGAAAAGTGGCCATTCAGCTGCTGGAGTTTTTTGATCGCAGTGGTTTTACCCGTCGGAAATTCCGCTCCAACAGTCGGGATCTGCGTGACGGGGAGTTGTTTCGGGAACAGGGATAGTGGCGGAAGAACATAGGAGTCGAACCTACCCGGGACTGCTGGCAGCCCCACCCGGATTTGAAATCCGGACGCCTCACCGGAGACGACGTTCTTCCATCAGAAAGACCGGGAGATAATAAAGAATGACGGGCGATTATTCAATGAAACTTTTATCTCATTTTTACCTTTGTGATCGAGATATGCATTTGTTTTTTAATATAGTTATTTTCAAAAAAAGTATTTGATGGGGTGTTTATGTACGGTAATTGCGCAGATGTTGTAGTTGAAAAAGATATCACCCTTTTCGAACGCGACAAACGTTCAGAATTCACCGACAAACTGGCAAATGAAGTCCGGGTGGCACTGGCCTACAACGGCATCTCCCACACGGTGATGCTGGCCAGCCCGCAGGATCTGGAAGCCTTTGCCGTCGGCTTTACCCTGTCGGAAAGAATTGTTTCAAACATCAATGAAATCAAAGGCGTTGATGTGGAATACGTGGAAAAAGGCATTATTATCCACGTGGAAATTACCCAGCGTTGCTTTGCCGAGCTCAAAGAGCATCGCCGCAGCATGGCGGGGCGCACCGGTTGCGGGTTGTGTGGGGTGGCACAGCTGGATGATGCGGTAAAGCCGGTTAAAACCGTGCCCTCAGACGGGGTGTTTGACATGGCACTGTTACCGTCCATCCTGACCCAGGCCAAAAAGCAGCAACGCACCTTTGAATTGACCGGCGCCACCCACGCCGCGATGGGATTAAACAGTCAGGGAGACGTGATTTATATATACGAGGACGTTGGCAGACACATTGCCCTGGATAAACTGATTGGTGCGTTTTCCCGCCGCGATGCGGAAAAACCGGCAGCGGTACTGCTGACCAGCCGAGCCAGTTTTGAAATGGTGCAAAAGGCTTCCAGCGCCGGTATTCAAATCCTGTTCGCCATGTCGGCCGTCACAGCACTGGCTGCGGAATTGGCAGAAAAGAGCAATATCACCCTCGTGGGTTTTTGTCGCAAAGGCAAGGCTAACGTATACAGCCATGGCTTTCGTTTGCAAAACATGCTGGAGCCGACAAACACCCTGTAACGCGCATTTTCATCTAACGAACATGTGAAAGAGAAACCGTGAGTGGCTGCTTTCGGGCAGCCGCTTTGGGATTGTTGTACTTTTTTGGAGCCTTTTTATGACCCCGCAACCGTTTTACCCCGCTTATCGGGCAGATTGCCTGCCGCTTGTCACGGGCCATGCCGCCCTATGGAGGCAGCCATGATGATGACCACCGCATTGACCGGCAGTGCCATTGGGCTGGGCATGGGATTTGTGATGCAGCGTGGCCGTTTTTGCATGGCAGGCGGCATTCGCGATACCTACTTGCAGAAAGATTTCACCATGGTGATTGCCATTTTGATTGCCATCAGTGTGCAAAGTATCGGCTTGTTCCTGCTGGCCGAGTGGCAATGGGTAAAATTGCCTTCCGGCCATTTTCCCTGGCTTGCCACCATTATCGGCGGCGCGCTGTTTGGCGTAGGGATGGCGGCGGCAGGCAGTTGCTCCACCGGTGCCTATTACCGTGCGGCAGAAGGTCTGGCGGCCAGTGTGCTGGCCGTGCTGGGCTTTATTGTGGGCAGCAAGCTTATCCGCACCGATGACGTCAAGGCGCTGGTGTCGCCCATCAAGCAACTGCAGCTGCAGGATAAAACCGTTTATCAAACCCTGGGGGTCTCCCAGTGGCTGGTGGTGCTGTGCTTAACCGTGCTGACCGTGGTTCTGGCCGCAGTTTACCTGAAGCGGCAACGGCGCCCGGTTGCCTTGATGAGTCCCCGCAAACAGGGACTGGCCCATCTGCTGTTTGAAAAACGCTGGCATCCGTTTGTCAGCGCCGTGCTGATTGGGCTGCTGGCCCTGCTGGCCTGGCCTGCCAGTTTACAGGCAGGGCGAGTGGGCGGCGTGGGGATCAGTGGTTCCAGTGCCCAGCTCTGGGATCTTGTGACCACCGGCAATCTCAAGTTTTTTGGCTGGTCCGGGTTTTTCCTTATCGGACTGTTTGCCGGTGCATTTATTGCTGCCAGAGGCAGCGCTGAACAACGTTGGCGTAATCCGGGAGCCAAAGCATTGCTGTTGGGCGCTGTTGGCGGTTTGCTGATGGGGCTTGGCAGCGGTATTGCCGGAGGCTGCATGCTGGGCAATGCACTGGTGGGTACCGCCACTTTGTCCTGGCAGGGCTGGTTGTTTATACCGGCCATTCTGCTGGGGAGTTGGAGTTTTAATTATTTTATGCTGATCCGGCCCATGCGTTTGGCCGGCATATAACCTTTACTAGGAGTCGATGATGAAACACTATTTGGATACCACCGGCAAACTGTGCCCGTTTCCACTGATTGAATTGCAAAAATACATGGCGCCACTGGCTAGCGGTGCTGAAGTGGTGCTGGATTATGACTGTGCCCAGGCCACCGAGAACATTCCTCGCTGGGCGGCACAGGAAGGCCATGACGTGGTGCATTTTGCCCAAAAGGGTGATGCCGCCTGGACCATGACCATCCGCAAGGGCTAAGGGTTCCTTTTCCCGTACCCGGGATGACAAAAGCACCGCTGTGGCGGTGCTTTTTTGTTTCCGTGACGTAAGGGATACGGGTTGTTACAGTAATTGCCGATAATTGCAAACGCCGGGTTTGCCATCACGTTCCCGCGATAAAGGATGCCTTATGCGACAAGTTCAGTTTGATACCCCAGGCGAGCCATCAGTGCTGCATGTGGCAAAGGTGCCCGTGCCGGAGCCTGCGGCAGGGCAGGTGCTGATAAAAGTGGCTGCCGCCGGCGTCAACGGGCCGGATCTCTATCAGCGCCAGGGGTTATATCCGCCGCCGGCAGATGCCTCACCGGTATTGGGACTGGAAGTTGCCGGTGAGATTGTGGCCGTGGGCGAGGGTGAGCAGCGCTGGCAGCCGGGAGACAACGTCTGCGCACTGGTACCGGGCGGCGGTTACAGTGAGTATGCGCTCACTTGGGCCGGGCATTGTTTGCCACTGCCGCCGGGCTGGGAGATGGCACAAGCTGCTGCCATCCCTGAAACCTTCTTTACGGTTTGGTATAACTTGTTCATGCGGGCGGCACTGCAACGCCGGGAAACCGTGTTAATCCATGGCGGCTCCGGGGGCATCGGCTCGGCGGCCATCCAGCTTGCCAAGGCCTTTGACTGCCGGGTGATTGCCACCAGCAGCAATGAGGCCAAACGGCAATACTGCATCAAGCTTGGTGCGGATGCGGCGCTGGACTCCCGGCACGGGGCGTTTATTGCCTCGGTGAAAACCTTTACCGATGGCCGCGGCGTGGACGTGGTACTGGACATGGCCGGGGGCGATAACATTAATGCCAACTTGCGGGCACTGGCCACTGACGGGCGCTTGGTATCCGTTGCCTGCCGTGAAAGCCGCATGGCACAGGTGGATGTGGGCTTGCTGATGTTCAAGCGCATCAGCTGGAGCGGTTCGGCATTACGGCCGCTGTCGGTGGCCACCAAAACCGACATCGCGGCGCAATTACGCCAGCAGGTATGGCCGTTATTGGCCAACGGCTTGCTCAAGCCGCACATCCATCAGCAGTTCAGCCTGTCCCAGGCGGCAGATGCCCATGCACTGCTACAAAGCGGCCGGCATTTTGGCAAAGTGGTGCTAACGCCGTAGTCTTTTATTCCTTTTTGTATGGGTGGCAGTCGAAAACTCGCCACCCGTAACAATTAATGGATTTTTCTCGCATAAATTCGTTTGCGTTAACGGGTTTTTAGGCTAAATTCCCCTTTGTCGTCAAATGGCCGAAAAATTGCGGTGTAATACGCACCATTTTTGGTTGCTGCATCACCTTTTTGCCATTGATTCTGTAAAAGATTCTGTAAAAATACGCGTTGTCTGATTGCCCTTGGGGCGCGTGCGGATTGCGCCGCCGCAGATGGCAGCAACGATGGGTATTTTTGGTTTATTCCTTTGGTATATGTGTTGATTTAAGGGTATTGGCATATATGTATAACACTGCTAAGAAACAAGTTTGGTATGGCGAACTGAGAACCTCACGAGGCAATGCCATCGTCATCCATGACAATCAGTTACCCGAGGCCTCCGCCGGCCGCATCTACCTGTACAACACGCAGCGCAAAGCCATCGTGGAGTATGTGGAAGATATCGTGAAACCCAACCTTCACGAACTGAGCGACGAACAACTCAAGACCGCCGAAAGCGAATTCGGTGGCGCCTGGAAAACCGCCCGGGCCGAATTCATGCAGAAACATGCCGACCGCATCAATCTGGCGAACATCAAGGATACCGCCCCGGCGCGCAAGGCCAAGCCTGTGCCGCAACTGGATGATGAAGATGGCGACAGCGATGTGATTGACGATAATTTCGAGGATGACAGCGACGACAGCTGGGATGACGATGATTTTGAAGAGTAACCTGTAAGTTACTCTTTATCGAAACTGTCGACGATAATGGCGCCCATTGAGGCGGGCATGGCAATCAGCAATGTACGCTTCAGCGCCAGCAACGGGGTGGTCAGCACCGGCCACTTGTCCAGCGCCAGCAGCACCACACTTACGACCAACAGCGTCAGGCCATAGGCCAGTACCACCCGCAGCAGGAACACCCAGATGCGGCTGCGTATTTGTGCCTGAAATACGCTCTGATAAGCGAACAGGGCGATAAATCCCAGGCTGAGTAACACGATCAGTAACAGGTTGGCTGCCGGCAGGTTGGCCGCCAGCTCCCAGGCTTCCTGGGAAAAGGCGATGGGCACCGACAAGGCAAAGGCACCAATGGTGATTTGCCCCAAATCCTCACTGTTAAAATGCAGGTTCATCACATGTCCGCCGGCGCATCGTTGGTAAAACGGTAGCGGCTCAGGTGGTGATATTGTTGTCCGGGCAGCAACCAGGGATTGCCGGGCAAGTGGGGCTGATTGGGCGCGTCCGGCAGCATTTGCGGCTCCAGGCACCATCCCTGATAGTTGTGAAGCACTTGCCCCTGACGGCCGGGAGTCCCTTGCAGGAAATTGGCCGTATAAAATTGCACGCCGGGCTGATTGCTGTAGAGGCGCATGGCCCGTCCTGACAGGGGGCTGCTGACGGTGGCAACCGGTAATAGCGTGTCTGGCCCATCATCAATCTCCATGAGATAGCAGTGATCATACCCCCGGGTTGCCGCCAGTGGCTGGCTGTCAAGATGGGTGCCCATCATCACGCCCCGGCGCAGGTCAAAGACCGAGCCTTCCACCGCCATTATCCGTTGCGGAATGCCATGCTCATCCGGCACTAGCACCTTGTCAGCATGCAGCTGTATGTGTTGCTGGCGGATGTCATCACTGCCATCCAGATTGAAATAACTGTGCTGGGTGAGGCTGACCGGGCAGGGGACATCACAATCGGCGGTAAATTCCACGTACAGGTTATTGGCGGCCAGGCGGTAATCCAGCTGTACCCGGCAATGGCCGGGAAAGCCCATGTCGCCATCGGGGCTGTTGAGGGTCAAACGCACCCCATCTGGCAGCGTATCCATTTGCCAGTGTTTGCGGTTAAAGCCTTCATGGCCGCCGTGCAGGCAGTGGCCGTGAAAATTGTTGTCCAGCTGATAGCTGCGATCGCGCCAGTTGATACGGCTGTTGGCAATGCGGTTGCTGTAACGCCCGGCAACTCCGCCCAGATGGGCTTTTTGGGCAAGATATGCCGCGGCAGAGTCAGTGCCAAGTACCACATTTTGCCGGTTGCCTTGCCTGTCTGGTGCCCATAACCCCCGGATAATGCCGCCAAGGCTGAGCACTTCCAGCGCCAGTATGCCGTTATCCAGCAGGATGCGTTCTATCTGGCCGCCCCGGGGGTCTTGCCAGGGCTCAAGGATGCTGACTGTGACCTGGTTGTGTTGCACCTGCTCCATCTCTTTACCCTGCATATTGATTATTTGGCCACCCGGGCGGCACCGGCCGTTGGACTGCACAGGTAAATGCTGGCCTCCAGACCGGTAGCGGACGGATATTGCCGCTCCACGGCGGCAATCACCTTGTCGGTGTATTCATGTTCCACCAGGGCAATCACGCAGCCGCCAAAGCCTTTGCCGGTCATCCGCACGCCGCCATGGCTACCCAATTGTTGGCGAATGATGTGCACCAGCGTGTCGATGGCAGGCGGCACGATGTCAAAGTCATCCCGCATGGAATCGTGTGATTCAGCCATCAGCTGGGCGATGCGGCCAATATCACCGGTGGCCAGTGCCCGGGCGGTTTTTTGGGTGCGCAGGTTTTCGCTAATCACATGGCGGGCACGGCGAAAGGCGGTGGCATCCAGTGTGGCCTGCTGCTGTTGCAAGCTGGCCAGACTCAGGTGGCGCAGCGTATCCAGCCCGAAATGTTCCGCTACTTGTTCACATTGCTGGCGACGTTCATTGAAATCTTCGCTGTGGCGTACGGACGGTAACCCTGAGTTGATAATCATCAGGCTTAAGGTATCGGGAATGGATACCGGCTGGCTTTCCAGATCCATGCAGTCAATGAGCAGGGCGCAGTCTTCCTCGGCCATGGCGCTGGTGATGTGATCCATAATGCCGCAGGCATGGCCCACGTAGTGGTTTTCACCCCTTTGTGCCAGTTGTGCCACGGCCAGGGGCGACAGGTGTAACTGGCTGGTGTCGTTAATGGCACAGCCAAAGGCTATCTCCAGCGAAGCCGAAGAGGCCAGTCCCGCATCCACGGGCACATTGCCCACCACCGCCAAATCCAGCCCTTTGGCCGGCAGGCCGCTTAATGCCACGGCGGCACTGAAGCCCTTGAGGTAATTGATCCAGTCATCATTGGCCGCCATTTCCCCTTCGGCGCCATAACGCCACTGGCGAATTTCTGGGTAGTTATCCGCCACGGCCCGGAACTGGTCATCCGTGCGCACTTTCACCGCAATGACGGTGTGAAAATTAATGGCGGCAGGCAACACGAAGCCATCGTTATAATCGGTGTGTTCACCAATGAGATTAACGCGGCCGGGCGCACTGAACAGGGCATCGGGCTTGGTGCCGAAGGTTTTCACAAACAGCTTGGTTGCACTGGGAGCGGGGTTTGACATTTTTTCGGTGTATTCCACAAAACAGCATGTTGATTTCAGTCTGGCACAGACTTGCCTATCCCGCTGTTATATCACGACTATCCAAGCGGATGTTAGCGGGATTTGGCTCGCGGTACGGTGATTTTGTCTGGTCAGGCCGCGGACACTTTATCACCTTCATCATTGCGGGGCGGCTCCGGCGGCAGTAGCTCTGTCACCACATGCTCCACAAAACCGGCACCTGCCGCTTCATAAAGGTTATAAACGCTGTGTACGCCGGATTCTCGCAGCGATTGGGTTTCTTCCCCGTATTGCACGATGGCGCTGATTTTTCCCTGATAATTGAGCTTCTTGAGTTGCTGCACCGCAAACAGGTTGCCTGCATGATAAGGCATGGCCAGCAGCACCAGTTCCAGATTGGGGGCATGGTCGAGTTTTTCCCAAAAATCCGTATCGGAAGCGTCGCCTTTCACTACATTACGTCCGTGCTGGCGGTGAAAATTCACCAACTCCTGCTTGTGTTCAATGCCGAGGATTTCACCACCAAAACGGTTTTTCAGCTCGTCATAGGCGCCGCTGCCGATGCGGCCCATCCCCAGGATCAGAAAGCGCGGGTTGCCGATGGGAATGGGACGGTCTTCCGGATGCAGGGGACGGCGCTCCAGCCGGACCAGTTTTTTCTGAAGTCGTTGGTACACATTGCAAACATGGTTGTTCAAGGGCGCAGCCAGCAGGAAGCTGATACTGAGGGCAACCGCAATGATGATTAACCATTGGGGGGGCAACCAGCCTTTGGCGGTGGCAACAGCGGCCACAATCAGCCCGAATTCACTGAAGTTACCCAGATTGAAGGCGCTGAGCATGGCGGTGCGCGAGCGTAATTTGAAACGGGTCAACAGCCAGACAAACAACATGATTTTGGCCGGAACAAACAGCACCAGCAATAATGCCAACAGAATGTCGCTGCCACTGGGCAAGCCGTTAAGGCCGATGGTGAGAAAAAACGCTACCAGAAATAGCTCTTTAAAATAAAACAGGGATTTGGCAAGCTCCGAAGCCTTGGCGTGGCCTGCCAGCATGATGCCGATAAGCAAGGCCCCCAGATCCGGTTTTAGCCCCACGGACTCAAACAGCCAGGCACCCACCACCAGGGCCATGACCAGTCCGAACAGTACCAGCAGTTCGCCATGGCCCACCCGATCAAAAATGCGGTATATCAAGGGTTTTGCCAGTGGCAGTAGCAGCAGTAACAATGCCCAGGGCGAGGGGATGTTGCCTTTGGAAATGGTTAAGAACAGCACGGCAAAAATGTCCTGCATGATCAGGATGCCAATGGAAACGCGGCCGTACAGCGTTTGCATGTCGCCTTTGTCTTCCAGCACTTTTACCGCAAACACGGTACTGGAAAAACTCAAGGCAAAGGCCAGCAGAGCCAGCTGTGTCCCGTCAAGCCCGGTCAGCTGGGACAAGCCGATAATGCCCAGTAGTTTAAGCAGGGGCAGTAACAGCAACATGGAAAACAGCAGGTGCAAACAGGAGCCTGCCAGCACTTCAGCCTTGAACAGGCTGCGCACATCAAGTTTAAGGCCGATGGCAAACAGCAGCAGGGTGACCCCAAGATTGGCCAACGCGTTGAGCAACGGGAGGCTTTCGTTCTGTATCCCCAGGATATACAACACGAAACCGGCGGCCAGATAACCGATTAACGGCGGCAGGTTAATCCGGCTGACCAACAGGCCACAGGCGAGGGTAATGACGAGGATGGCAGGTTCCATGGCAACAAGATACCGTCAGTTTGCAAAATGAGTCCTGCGCTTACTATAAGGCATTCAATGCCCTAAAAAACAGCGGAGTTTACGCCAGGTAACTCCGCTGTTGCTAAAACAGTGCTTGCTGAACTGCCAGGCGGTGCCGGTTCAGTCCAGCAGCAGATCCAGATGAGGGGCAAACTTGTCAGGCCCCATGAAACCGGTGATCCGCAAGTCATCCCGTAGCTGGCCATCGGCCCCCACCAACAGCAAGGTGGGCAACCCAAGTACGCCGTAAGCATTGAGCAACTCTTCATCGGTGGCATTCATGGCGGTCACATCGGCCTTGAGCAGCACCATTTGTGCCAGCCGCTGCTGTACGGCAGCATCTTTAAAGGTGATGTTGGCAAATTCCTTACAGGCCACGCACCAGTCGGCATACAAATCGAGCATCACCGGTTTGCCATCCGCCTTGGCGTTGGCAAGTTCTTCCTGAAATTCTGCCAAGGAGCTGACATGCTTGAAATGTATCTCGGCTTTTTGCGAAGCGAAGCCATAACCCAGCGACACGAGCACGGCCTGGGCACCATAGGCAAAACTGCCAAGCAGCGCCAGTTGCAGCAGCACGGCTCGGGCGGTTTGCTGCCAGTTGAACTGAGTGCGCTTGTTCTGATGGATAAGGTAGCCTACCAGGCAGATGCCCCATAGGGACCATAACAGTTCGGATACCAGCCCTGGCCAGATACGGCCCAGCATGATGATGGACACCATAATCAGCAGGAAGCCGAACACATGCTTGATGATTTCCATCCAGGCGCCAGCGCGGGGCAGCAGTTTGCCGCCTGAGGTGCCAATCAGCAGTAACGGCAAGCCCATTCCCATGCTGAGGATGTAAAGGGTGATAAAGCCCTGCAGCAGGTTGCCGCTTTGGGCCACATACACCAGCACTGCTGACAGCGGCGCGGTGGTGCACGGGGAGGCCACCAGCCCGGACAAAACCCCCATCATGAAGACGCCGGTGAGTTTGCCACCCTGCTGTTTATTGGAAAGCGTGTTCATTTTTTGCTGCCAGGACGAGGGCAGTTGCAGTTCATACACCCCGAACATCGACAAACTCAGCGCGACAAACAAAATGGCAATGCCAATCAGTACCGGCGGGCTTTGCAAGGCGGCCTGATACTGCATCCCGGCGGTGGCCACAATCAGCCCGAGAATGGAGTAGGTGATTGCCATCCCTTGCACGTAGGTCATCGACAGGGTAAAGGCGCGGGCGGTGGAGACTTTTTGCCCCTGCCCCACAATGATGCCCGACAGGATCGGGTACATGGGAAATACGCAGGGGGTCAGTGCCAACCCAATGCCAAGGGCAAAGAAGGTCAATAATGTCAGCAGCTTGCTGTCATTGTTAAGCAGTTCATCCAGCAGGGAGTCTTGCTGGGTTACCGGGCCGGCGGCGGTTGTTGCCGGAGCGGCATTGTCACTGGCGCTTGCCTGGGCACCGGCCAATACGCCGTCATTTTCCGCCACGGGTGTTAACGCCAAGGTGCTGGTGGTGGGGGGGAAACACAATTTGCCTTCGGCGCAACCCATGTAGGTGATTTTCAAGGTGGCTTCGCCGCCTGCCTGCTTGACAGCTATGGGGATTTCCACATAACTGCGGTACACCTCCTGGGTGCCAAAATAGTCATCGTGGTGGCTTTCACCGCGGGGTTTGGCAATCTCTCCCAATGTTCCGCCATCGAGTGTCACGGAGATTTTGTCCCGGTACATGTAGTAGCCGTCGGCAATCACCCAACTGACTTCCACCACCTGATCATGTTGCACAGCATCAAAGGCGAAAGCCTTGTCTACCGGCATCAGCTCCGGCTCGCTTTTAAGGAAAGGGAATTTGTCGCTCAGGCCGCTGGCGTGCGCTAACGGCAACAGTAATAGTGAGGCAAACAGCAGGGTGATGAGTCGTTTCATAATCTTGTGTTGTCTTTTATCCAGTGCAGATACGCCGGTAGTCCCTGCTGAATATCCACAGCAATCAGTTCCGGCACTTCGTAAGGATGGAGTTGCAGCACGCGTTGCTGCAGTTGGGGATAAGCCGCCGCCAAACATTTTAGCTGCAGGCTGATTTCGTGGCTTTCACAGGTGTCACCCTGCCACCGATACACGGATGTTACCGGCGCCGATAACTGGGCACAGGCCACCAGCCCTTCATTCACAAGCGTGCGGGCAAGTTGCAAGGCGGTGTTATGGTCAGGACAGCTGCAGAATACCAGCAGGAATTCTGGCGTTTTACCGTTCATCTGTGTCACTCTGTTTATTGACGGATAATGGGTTGACAGGGCAAGCCGACCGACTACTCTACGGTATTTGGGGGGCAGTTGCATTAAACTGTTGTCAAAACAGTGAGTATGGGCGCCAACGCAGGTCTTGAATTGTGACCGCAAAATCCCCATTAAGTTTGTTCAATCGATAGATAATTGAGATCTCCATGCTTTTTTTCTTGTTGCTGGTACTGTTAATCGTGTTGCCCATGGTGGAACTCTCCATCCTGATGCAGGTGGGTGATGTTCTGGGAAGTTTCAACACTATCGCGTTGGTGATCCTGACTGCGGTGGTGGGGGTGTCGCTGGTGAAAAGCCAGGGGTTGAGCACCCTGATGGTGGTGCAACGCAAACTGTCCCACGGTGAAGCGCCCGGGCCGGAAATCGTGGAAGGCATGCTGCTGGCGTTGGCTGGCATCTTACTGGTGATCCCGGGGTTTGCCACGGATTTTATCGGCCTGATTTTTCTGACTCCCGTGAGCCGGCAACTGATTGCCAAATTTTTGTTCAAGCGCATGCAGCTGCGGGTGGTGATGTCCAACTATCGCCGCCCTCCGTTTGGGCAGCAGCCTCCGGAGAATAAATCGGGAGATGTGATTGACGGTGAATACGAGCACAAGCCCGACCCGTCGGATAAGCGCCCGGAAAGCCATCAGTTGTCTGATGATCACAGCGATAACCACGAGGATGACAAGCCGCAGCGCCGTTAAGGAGGGCTGCGGGCAAGGATTATTTAGGGCTTTGGCGCTTCGGTTCGGGATTCCCCGGGGCGCCGGGATGCTGGCAGCACTCGCCATGGTGCAGATGGGCCGGCTCTTTCACCTGACGGGCAATCATGTAACTGGCAATCCCCATCAGCAGATTACTCACCGGCAATGCCATCAGTAAGCCTTTAACGCCCGCGTACCAAGCTCCCAATGCTGCCAGCGGCAGCATCAGCAAAAACAGTCGGCACAGATTAAGCGACAAGGATGCCATGGGACGGTGATAGGCGTTGAGCACGGTAGCTACCAGAATCACCATCCCCAGCGCGCCATAGGCCAGCGGCAGTACCCGAATGTAAAAGGTCAGCCATTCCAGCACCCGTGGGTCGTCACTGAACAGTCCGGCAAGGGGCTCGGCCCACAGTGCCAGTGGCAGATACAGCAGGGTTTGAAACAGCAGCACAAACCGCAGAGACAGCATGACCGCTTCCCGGGCTCGCTGTTTCTGGCCCGCCCCCAGATTTTGCGCCACAAACGGCACCAGGCTTGATGACAGTGCCATGGTGACAATCAGCAATACCGACTCTAGCCGGGTGCCGGCACCAAAGGCCGCTACCGCCGCATGATCAATCCGCGCCAGCATGGCCATAATCAGCATATTGGCCAGCGGGTTGATGAGGTTCATCACCGCTGCCGGCTGGGCAATATGCGCCAGCTGTTTCCAGTTGGCCCACCAGCGTGTTGGCGACAACGGCGCCGCGACCAAAAGATGCCGTTTCAACACCAGCAAATAACCGGAAAAACACAGCGCCACTATCCAGGAGCTAACCGTGGCAATGGCGGCGCCTTGCAGCTCCAGCCGGGGGAATGGGCCAATGCCGAAAATCAGCAACGGATCCAGAATGAGGTTAATCAATGCCGCCAGCGCCAGGATTTGTGCCGGTAAGCGGGTATCGCCAGTGGCTTTCAATCCCTGGTTGCCCACCATTTGCAGCACCAGCAATGGCACGCCCACATACCAAATCTGCATGTAGTCATGAATGAGCGGCAAAATGCTGTCGGCGGCGCCAAGCAGGGTAAACAGCCTGTCGTTGAACAGGCTGCCCAGGGTTGCCAGCGTGCTGATGAGCAAAAAGGTCAGCAGCAGGGCATCGTGCAGGAAAATCTTGGCCTGGGGCGCATGGCCGGCACCAATCAATCGCCCAAGATTGGTGGATACGCCAGCGCCAATACCCACCGCCACGCTGGAGATGATCAGCGTGACCGGGAAGGTGAAACTGATGGCGGCCAGCGCCTCGGTGCCCAGGCGGCTGATGAAAAAGGTATCCACCAGATTGAACCCGAGTACCGTCAGGATCCCCAGCATGTTGGGCAGACTCATGTTGAGCAGCACACGACCGATGGGCTGGCTCAGCAACCCGTGTCTGTCTCTCATCGTCTACTACCCCATGAGTGAATAAATGGAAAGGCTGTTGGGCGGCGATTCTATCAGGAAGCTTACATGCGATAAAACCTGATTGCATAAAGGCTGATTTACGCCCGAAAAAATTTTAAAAAAATTGCCGGCTAACACTTGGAAGTCTGAAAAACAGCCCCATATAGGACTACATCCAGCGGCAACCATTTGCGGTTGTCGCATTTATTAACCTGTAATATCGCCTGAAACTGTTGGGCAAACGTCATTAGGAGAATCCATAAATGAATATTCGTCCATTACATGACCGCGTGATCGTCAAACGTCTCGAAGTGGAGTCCACTTCTGCCGGTGGCATTGTGCTGACTGGAAGCGCGGCCGAAAAGTCTACCCGCGGCGAAGTGCTGGCAGTAGGCAATGGCCGGATCTTGGAAAATGGCGAAGTGCGGCCACTGGATGTGAAAGTTGGTGATGTCGTGATCTTCAACGAAGGCTACGGCGTCAAGAAAGAAAAGATCGACGGGGAAGAAGTGCTGATCCTGTCTGAATCAGATCTGATGGCAGTGGTGCAATAAGCTCACCTTGAGCAATACGTCATTCCAACCTAACAACGAATTTAAAGGATAATCAACATGGCAGCTAAAGAAGTAAAATTTGGCAATGATGCTCGCGTAAAAATGCTGGCGGGCGTGAATGTTCTGGCTAACGCAGTAAAAGTTACCCTGGGCCCTAAAGGCCGTAATGTGGTGCTGGACAAAAGCTTCGGCGCGCCGCTGATCACCAAAGACGGTGTGTCAGTAGCCAAAGAAATTGAGTTGGAAGACCAGTTTGAAAACATGGGCGCCCAGATGGTGAAAGAAGTGGCCTCCAAGGCTAACGATGCTGCCGGTGACGGTACCACCACCGCTACCGTACTGGCACAGGCCATTGTGAATGAAGGCCTGAAAGCCGTTGCTGCCGGCATGAACCCCATGGATCTGAAACGCGGTATCGACAAAGCCGTGGTTGCCGCAGTGGCTGAGCTGAAAACCCTGTCTCAAGCTTGTTCTGATGCCAAGTCCATTGCTCAGGTAGGCACCATTTCTGCCAACTCCGACGAATCCATCGGTGAAATCATCGCCACCGCCATGGAAAAAGTGGGCAAAGAAGGGGTTATCACCGTAGAAGAAGGCCAGGCGCTGGAAAACGAACTGGACGTGGTAGAAGGCATGCAGTTTGACCGCGGCTACCTGTCTCCCTATTTCATCAACAAACCGGACACTGGCAGCGTAGAGCTGGACAACCCTTACATCCTGCTGGTTGACAAGAAAATCTCCAACATCCGTGAGCTGCTGCCCGTACTGGAAGGCCTGGCCAAATCCGGCAAACCATTGCTGATTGTGGCTGAAGATGTTGAAGGCGAAGCGCTGGCTACCCTGGTTGTGAACAACATGCGCGGCATTGTGAAAGTTGCTGCCGTGAAAGCCCCAGGCTTTGGCGATCGCCGTAAAGCCATGCTGCAGGACATTGCCATCCTGACCGGCGGTACCGTTATCGCTGAAGAAATCGGTCTGGAACTGGAAAAAGCCACTTTGGAAGATCTGGGCAGCGCCAAACGCGTTGTCATCACCAAAGACAACACCACCATCATTGACGGTGTGGGTGCTGAAGATCAGATCAAGGCCCGCGTGGTACAGATCAAACAGCAGATTGAAGAATCCACTTCTGACTACGACAAGGAAAAACTGCAAGAACGCATGGCCAAACTGGCCGGCGGTGTGGCAGTCATCAAGGTCGGTGCCGCTACCGAAGTGGAAATGAAAGAGAAAAAAGCCCGTGTTGAAGATGCCCTGCATGCTACCCGCGCCGCCGTTGAAGAAGGTGTGGTTGCCGGTGGTGGTGTGGCGCTGGTTCGCGCCGCATCCAAGATCCACGATGTAGAAGTGGCTAACGAAGATCAGAAACACGGTGTGGTAATTGCCCTGCGCGCCATGGAAGCCCCACTGCGCCAGATTGCAACCAACGCCGGTGAAGAAGCCTCAGTGGTAGCTAACAAGGTGAAAGACGGCAGCGGTAACTTTGGTTACAACGCCGGTAACGATACCTATGGCGACATGCTGGAAATGGGCATTCTGGACCCAACCAAGGTAACCCGCAGCGCTCTGCAGTTTGCCGCTTCTGTTGCTGGCTTGATGATCACCACCGAAGCCATGGTTGCCGAGCTGCCTAAGGACGAAGTTGCCGCACCTGATATGGGTGGCATGGGCGGTATGGGTGGAATGGGCGGCATGATGTAATCGTATTGCCCTAATACTAGTACTTCCTAAGAAAGCCCGTAAGCTCATAGTTTACGGGCTTTTTTGTTGGCTTTGCTTCTTATAAGTTCCCATCATGTTTCACGGTTTCTTAAAATTATTAGGTGTTAATGAGGGGTATTATGGATTTTTACAACTCTAATTTTAGGTGTTGAAAATTTGATATCCCTCATTAGGCGTTGTTAATGGCCTTAACAGCACAAAAAGTCAAAAATATATCCTGTCCTGATGATAAAGCCCAGATCAAGAGAACTCATGGTAATAACTTGTTTTTAGGGCGACAATAAAATAAATTTTAGGGCTGAAATGATACATTTCAACTCGTGCGGTAGCTATTCCCGTCCTCAGCAAGTGGTAGAATCAGCCTAAACGGTCCAGCGGGCTGACTGTTCCGGCATAGTGTTGTCCGAGCACGTGGGTGTAGATCTGTGTGGTTTTGACGTCATTGTGGCCAAGCAGTTCCTGCACTGTTCGAATATCGTAACCTGCCTGCAAAAGATGAGTGGCAAAACTGTGTCGAAATGTGTGGCAGCTGATTTTTTTACAGAGTCCAATTTTTTGTGCAGCAATGGACAGCGCCTTTCGCACCAAGCTTTCATGTAAATGGTGACGACACAGTTCACCTGTTACGGGATGTGCACACAGCGTCGTGCTCGGAAATATAAACATCCAAGCAGGGCTACGAAAAGCGGAAGGATATTTGCGCCCAAGTGCATGGGGCAAAGAGGGACCAACCCCAAGCGCATTATCTTTTTGCTGAATGGCAATACTGTTGGATATCCGCAATTGCAGCCATGGGATACAGGATGCCGCGAGCAAGGTTTGCCGATCTTTATTACCTTTACCGTCGCGTACCGTAACATGTAGTCTGTCCAGATCCACATCCTGGATCCGCAGGCGCAGACACTCGGAAACACGTAAGCCACTGCCGTAAAGCATTTGAACAATCTGAGATGCTGCACCATCAAGTTCTGAAATAATGTGCGCGACTTGCGCTGCCGACAGCACGACAGGCAAACGCCTTTGCTTGGTCGCCAGAGAAAAGCCTAGGTCACCTAGCTCGATATGCAAAAACTTTTGGTATAAAAATGCCAAAGCATTCAGCGCCACTTTTTGCGTATTTATTGCGACATGGCGTTCAACTGCAAGATAAGTTAAAAATGCCGCGATCTCTTCTTTGCCAAGGGTTTCCGGATGGCGCTTATGGTTAAAGAGAATGTAGCGTTTGATCCAGTGCAGATAAGCATGTTCAGTGCGTATGCTATATCCGCGTAGACGCATATCATCACTGACAGCGCGAAGAAAGGGACTCTTACTCATGGCAATCTTCAGGTGCTGTATATACGCACAGTATTATCGAGATTTTGGCGATTTCAAGTCAGAATTGATCTGATAAGCAGTCCGGTTATCCAACCAGTAAAAATATTATTATTTTTTAAATCAGCAGGTTAAGGACTTGTTATCGCGAGATAGTGTGCGGCATCCAGGGAGATAACAAGTATGCTCATTTTCATCGTAAATTTATCTGGACAAAATGGCGTAACTTGTTAATTATTAAAACAATTCACATGCTCGCTTTACACTGGTCAGAGGTGCTAAATGAGCATTCTCATTATTAAAATGTTATGCATCTTTAGGAGAAATCGATGTATCAAAATAGACAAGCAATGGCCTTAGGTACTTTAGCCTTTTTAGTTGTTGCTTTCTTTATATTCATAATTTTGGCATTTTGGGCGTGGCCTAAATATAACGTCTACAAGCAAGAGCTTAATGGTCGTGCTGCCCTAAAAGAGGCTGAATGGTCAAAACAAATACTCATTGAAGAAGCCAAGGCCAGAGAGCAAGCTGCACTCATGCAGGCAAAGGCAAAAGTTACTCTTGCAGAAGCAGAGGGTAAAGCCAAAATAGCTAGGGCAAAAGCTGAAGGGCAAGCAGATATTGAGCGTGCAAAAGCAGCAGCAGAAGCTAATAAAATTATTGGTGAATCCCTAAAAAACAACGAAGAATATTTACGCTATATATGGATAAAAGGATTACAAGATGGCAATGGGGAGCGCATCTATATACCTACAGAGGCGGGCCTTCCTATTTTAGAGGCTGGTAAAGCAGGCAAGTAATGCATAACAAGGCCAATCAGTACGTGCCCTTTGGGCACCGGACTCGCTTCGCTCGCCGCTGTTGGCGGCGTTATGCATTAAAGGGGGCCAAGTGAAATCCATCGGGAAGTATGGCGAATATCGAGTATTAGCATGTTTGCTCGAAGAAGATATCGAGGCTTACCAAGCCATAAATGTTACCCAGCCAGATTTTGATATAACGGCAATCCTCAGAGAAGATAAAGTTGTGAGGATTCAGGTGAAGTCTACCGATCTTAATAACAAGGCAACAAATAATGCCATTGATAGAGTAGATAAAATTTACGACTTTCTTGTAGTCGTGATATTTGAAGGTAAAGGCAAGGCAAGATTCTTTGTCATGTCAAAAGCAGAAGCTATGGAAGTCAAAGGTTCTAGCAAACAACTTGGTGTTACCCAGCAAAGGAAGAAGTACTTCCAAGTAAAAGATGCATTGCTACCCTTTGAGGGGAAATGGAATAAAATTAAAAATGCATAACAAGGCGCAGCAATCGCTCCCTACGGTCGCTGGGACGCCCAAAACGCTACGCTTATTTGGCCGCCCTTGTGTGCGGCGTTATATGCAAAGGAGATACCGTGAGTTCTGAAAATATAGAAACTATGCAAAGCATTGTTGCAGATATTGCGACTGAATTTACTTTATATAGTCAATTGTTTGTAAAGCCAGAGTCTATTGACTTACTTAATAAAACGGCGGCTACGGTTTTTTCCAGCTATCAGCGTTCATTACTGAATACCATTTATATAAGTATCTCCCGTATCTTAGATCCTGCCACAAGTAGCAGTGATAAAGATTCGAATTTATCTTTTAATTTTTTGATTAAAGAATTAAAACTAACAGAAAATAAAGAACTATCTGAATTGTTGTCTAATACTCAACAGTTATTTGTTGCTACTGGAATAAAAAAGTATCGAAATAAAGTTATTTCTCATAATGACTTACGAACAATAAAAAATAAAACTCAGCACTTATCGCTTAATTACGATGATTTAACTTTGCTAATTCATAACCTTTGGGCGTTACTAAACATGATTAGGTTTGTTTCTGGGGAAACTGATGTTTTGATGACAACTGGTACAGAAATTATTATGTATGATGATGGGGATAACCTTTTAGACTGTTTGCGTAATCGCATATAACAAGCTGTTAAACAAGGACAAAATATAGTTAGCTCTTGCTCCTTCGTCGCTAATTTTAGCCCACTATATTTAGCCTGTTAACATGGCGTTAGTGTAAATATGAAAATTATTACTCTCCTGTTCTTAACGGTACTAATGTTTGGCTGTTCAAATGAGGGACAAATGATCAGTGTTAACCCAGATAGGGTCAGTCAGCTAGAAGCGCTTTTAGAAGAAAAGAAGTTCGTCGAAAGTTCCGTGTACTTCTATCCAGGCGCTCCTGACGAGGTAACTAGGCTTCAGGCCGAGCTAGTTATAAATGCAGCTATAGTCAGTATCCTCAAGGTTTCAGAATCTGAAATATCGGAAGATGAGTTCTGGGGGATCATCGAAGTCGCAGCTCGTGCACTATCTGTGATGGATTCCGAAGAGATGGATAGAGGCTTCACATACTTTGAGCAAATTATGGATGTTTTCGAGATTGCTAGCTCAGGAGGACGATTGAATCAATGGAGGTATGGCTTTGACCCAACGATTCAACACTAACAAACCGCTGAAATCCGTTACGGCCACAGGAAAAACGTGGCCTTCACTAGGACTCGCTTCGCTCGCCGTCTAGCGGGGCGTTAT